>NZ_JRVI01000289.1:0-1187 GCF_000783375.1 Sphingomonas sp. Ant20 | reverse complement strand
ACGGGCTGACCGAGGCGTTCCGCTCGACCTATCTCGACCCGTCGCTGATCGACGCGCACCCCGACGCGATGGGGCGTGCGATCCCGTTCGCGCAGGTGTCGTGATCCGGCCCGACGGCACCCGCGCCGCGCCGGGCGAGCCGGGCGAGCTGGTGCATGCCGGGCCGCTGGTCGCGCAGGGCTATTGGCGCGATGCCGAGCGGACCGCGCAGCGCTTCCGCCCCGCGCCCGACGGCAACGGCATGGCGGTCTGGTCGGGCGACACGGTGGTCGAGGGCGCGGACGGGCTGCTCCGCTTCGTCGGCCGCGACGACGAGATGATCAAGAGTGCGGGCAACCGGATCAGCCCGCTCGAGGTCGAGGAGGCGGTACTCGCCGGCAACCAAGCCCGCGAGGCGGTTGCGGTCGGGGTGGCGGATCCGCGGCTGGGGCAGGCGATCGTCGTGATGCTCGCGGGCGACGCGGCGGACGAGCCCGCGCTCAGGACCCGGTTGCGCACCGCGCTGCCGAGCTTCATGCAGCCCGCCGGCTATCTGTGGCGCGACGCGCTGCCGCGCAACGCCAACGGCAAGCTCGACCGGTCCGCGATCGCGGCCGAGGTCCGGGCATGGTCGACCGCCAACGAACAGGGACAGGCATGATGAAGCCGATGGGGGCGTTGCCGCCCGAATTTGCGCACCAGTCGGGCGCGCTGACGATCGGCGGGCGGTCCGCGGAGGCCTGGGTCGCACAGGCCGGCGACACGCCGCTGTTCGTCTATGACAGCGCCATCGTCGCGGCGCGGATCGCGCGGTTCCGCGCGGCGATGCCCGCGATCGACCTCCACTACGCGATCAAGGCGAACCCGCATTCGGCCCTGCTCGCGGCAATCGCACCGCTGGTCGACGGGCTCGACGTCGCGTCGGCGGGCGAGCTCGGCATGGCGCTGGCGGTCAAGCCGGCACACGCGATCAGCTTTGCCGGTCCCGGCAAACGCGACGACGAACTGACGGCAGCGATCCGCGCCGGCGCGACGTTGAACGTCGAATCGGAGGGCGAGGCCACGCGCGGCTTCGCGATCGGCGCGCGGCTCGGCATCGCGCCGCGGATGGCGGTGCGCGTGAACCCCGATATCGAACTGCGCGGATCGGGGATGCGGATGGGCGGCCGCGCCTCGCCCTTCGGGGTCGATGCGGAGCGTGCGGCGGC
>NZ_JRVI01000288.1:0-1338 GCF_000783375.1 Sphingomonas sp. Ant20 | reverse complement strand
GAGACCCGAGCCGCCCCAGCCCCGCACCGCTGCGCGTCGTCGCCGCCGGCGGCGGGACATGGCCGATCGTCACCGCGCCGATCCGCCGCCGTGCCTGTGCGGCCTCGCCCGGATCGTTGACGATGAACGGATAGAGCACCGGCATCGGCCCGGTCAGCGCCTCGGGCCAGCATTCCCCCGACAGCGCAACCGCCTTGCCCGGCAGCCATTCGAGCGTCCCGTGCGCGCCGACATGGATCAGCGCATCGCTCCCCCGCGCGCGCAGCCACAGATAGAAGGCGACATAGGCGTGGCGGGGACAGCGCGACAGGTCGTGATACTCCCCGACCCGCGCCGCACTGCGCCCGCGTTCGGGCTGGAGCGCGATCACCACGCCGCCCCGCTCGACGCCCGCGAACTGGAACGCGCCGTCGATACAGGCCGGATCGTCCTCGGGCGCGCCCCAACTTTCCTCGAGCGCATCGCGCAACACGGCCGGCAGGCTCCCAAGCGCCGCGCGATATGCCGCGACCGGCCACCCGATCCGCCCCGTCGCCAGCGCCTCGGCTAGCCCACCGGATGCAGTCTCCCTGGTTGCATAGCCCGCCGCCGCCAGATCCTCGACGATCGCCTCCGCGGACGCCAGCGCGTCGAGCCCGACCGCATGCGCCATCTGATAATCCTTACCCGGATAGGTCGACAGCACGACCGCAGGCCGCTGCTCCGCGACCGGTCGCTCCGCTAGCCGCACCCACGCGGTGACGCGCGCGACGATCGCCGCGATCCGCTCGGGGTCAGCCCGGTGCTCGCGCCGAGCATAGCCGAGAGCGTCGTCGCGGACGCCGTCCTCCTTGAAGCTCGCGACGCCCGCGAACAGCCGTCCGTCGACCTCGGGCAGGACGACGTGCATCGCCAGGTCGGCGGGGGACAACCCGCGCGTCGACCCCGCCCAGGCGGCACGATCCGACGTCGCCAGCGCGACCTGGAACACCGGCACCCCCGCCCCGTCGAGCGGCGATGTGTCGTCCGCGCCGCGGCCCGAAAATGCGGTCGCGTTGACGATCGCCGCCGGACACAGCGCCACGACCCAACGCGCCAGCCACCCGCCGCGCCCGGCGCCTCAGCGACGGCGCGAAGAGCCCGACGACGCGAACCCCGCCCCACTCAGCCCGGCATGCAGCGCCTCGATCGGGTCCAGATCGGCAGCGGTCAGGTAGGAGCGGTAGAAGATCAGCAGGATTCGCGGCCGCGTCGCGGTCATCGCGAACGCGGCGGGGCACGTCACCCCGTCGCGCGGCTGCCAGCCACCGACCTCGGGACCGTCTTCACCCCGCGACCGGCCGGCACTAGCCCGCGGGA
>NZ_JRVI01000287.1:0-1166 GCF_000783375.1 Sphingomonas sp. Ant20 | reverse complement strand
GGGGGGTATGAGGCGCAGGTGCGCGAGGCGTATCTGGGGAATGCGGTGGCGCAGCGGGCGGTGAAGCTGGTCGTCGAAGGCGTCGGGTCGGCGCCGCTCGACGGGTCGGATCCGGCGCTGGTCGCACTCGTCACCGCGCGGTCGGGGGGGCAGATGCTGATCGAGACGGTGGCGGCACAGCTGCTGCTCCACGGCAATGCCTATGTCCAGGTGCTGCGCGATGCGGACGGGGGTGCCGCCGAGCTCTACGCGCTGCGGCCCGAGCGGGTGAGCGTCGAGGCGGATGCGGGCGGGTGGCCCGCGGCGTATCGCTATGCGGTCGGCGCGCGGGTGACGCGGCTGTCGGTGGATCCGGTGCGGCCGCAGGTGATCCACCTGAAGGCGTTTCATCCGGTCGACGATCATTACGGGCTGGGGTGCCTGGGCGCGGCGGCGGCGGCAGTCGGGATCCATAATGCGGCGGCGCGGTGGAATACGGCGCTGCTCGACAATGCGGCACGGCCCTCAGGGGCATTGGTCTATGATCCGGGCGACGGGTCGGCGCTGTCGGCGGACCAGTTTGCGCGGCTGAAGAGCGAGCTCGAGGCGTCGGTTTGCGGGGAGCGGGAATGCGGGGCGGCCGATGCTGCTCGAGGGCGGGCTGAAATGGCAGGCGCTGAGCCTGACGCCGGCGGACATGGACTTTGCCGGGACGCGGAGCGCGGCGGCGCGCGAGATCGCGCTGGCGTTCGGGGTGCCGCCGATGCTGCTCGGGCTGCCGGGGGACAATAGCTACGCCAACTACCGCGAGGCGAACCGGGCCTTGTGGCGGCTGGCGATTTTGCCGCTGGCGACGAGCGTGCTGACGGGGGATCGCGCAGGGGCTGTCGGGCTGGTTCGAGGGGGGCGGCGCTGCGGGTGGATCTCGACCGGGTGCCGGCGCTGGTCGAGGACCGCGAGCGGCTGTGGGGGATGGTCAGCGCGGCGACGTTCCTGAGCGATGCGGAGAAGCGCGCGATGCTCGATGTGAAGGAGGGGGCGTGATGGATGGGCATGTGCTGGCGCAGCTGATGGCGCAGGGGGGCGGAGCGGGGGGGCGGACCTGGGTGACGCTGCGCGCGATCGCGGAGGAGGCAGGCGAGCTGGGGCGCGACGCGCGGCGCTGGCGCGGGCTGGGGCTGGAGCGA
>NZ_JRVI01000286.1:0-49910 GCF_000783375.1 Sphingomonas sp. Ant20 | reverse complement strand
TCGGTCTCGTCACGGAGATGGAGCGTGCGCAGCCCGGTCGCGGCGAACGGCAGCGTCCCGCTCGACAGCGACAGCGCGAGACGCGTGCCATCGGCGCGGCACAGTTCGTGCGCGGTCGCGGTCTCGCCGGACAGGTCGGGCAGGCCGGGAAGCAGGTCCGCGAGCCGCAGGCGTCCGGTATCGGGGTCGGTGATCCCCAGGATGCCGCGCGCGCTCCGGTTGATCGCGAGCACGTCGCCCGCCGCGTCGACGATGAGCATCGCCGCGGGGGTGGTGTTGAAGATCGAGTGGAGACAGAGTTCGCGCTGGTGCGACCGGCCCTGCGCGAGGCCGGCGCGCTGGCGCAGAAGGGTCATGCGACCGCCGAACAGCGCGAGGACGATCGCAAAACCGGTCACGACCAGCGTGTTCAGCGGCGTCACGAGCGGATGGTGCGCGCTGAACACCAGCGCGGTGGGGATCGTCGTCGCGGCGCCCACGCACGCGGTCAGCGCACCCCCCAGGACGGCGCCGATCGCGATCGCCGCCAGCGCGAAGGTGAAGGGCAGGTCGATCCCGAACAGGTGCCGGCCGACCGCCGTGGCAACCAGCGCGGCGCTGCCGAACCCCACGCCTTGCAGCAGGTTCCAGCGCCAGTCGGACGCGGTCTCCTGCTGGTCGACGATGGCCCATAGCCGCTGCACGATCGCTCCAAATTCGAATCCGCCGGAAAGAACCAAAATGCTACGCTTTCCGCATAGGGGTTTCCAGACACCGGCCGGGGTCTTCGTGCAGTGCAACCGTCTCAAATTGAAGCAAAGCCGGTGTGGTGGTCATGGTGTGCCAAGCCTGAACAGACTGTCTGGGGTCCGTATCCGTACGGACTTGCCTAAGACCCGGCGTGGTCGCAGCCTCAGCCAATGGTCTAGGCAGCTTTGGTAAGATTATCGCGTAATATTACAAAAACATCCAATGGAGCGGCGTCATGAATGAGCAGATCATTCGCAATGATGAATTGGATAGATCCAACGCTATTGTCGCAAGCAATGCCGAAATATTCCGCTACGCCATATCGAGCATTCTCAGCCAGCAGCATCTAGCCGATACGGTTCTGACGACATCGAACTGGAGCAGCGTCCAGGCGCATCTCCTGAGGGCGCACTGCACCAAGCTCGCCGTCATCAATACCGATGTTCTGAACGGCCAAGGTCACGGGATGATGCGCCGGCTGCGCCTGTCCTACCCGCACCTTCGGATCATCGTCGTCGGGCAGACGCGCGAGCGGATGAAGATCCTGTCGCTGATCAGCGCGGGTGCGCACGCCTATATCCTCGAATCCATGCCGATGGACGAGATCGCCAAGGCGGTGCGGATGGTCGCCGCGGGCCATATCTACCTGCCCGACATGGTCGGCGACCTGTCGGCGCCCGAACCGGACTCGGTGCGGGCCGAGGGCGCGCTCACCCGGCGGCAGCAACAGGTGCTGCAACTGCTCGTCGGGGGCGCGTCGAACAAGGAGATCGCGCATGCGCTGAACCTCGCCGAGGGGACGATCAAGGTGCATCTGTCGGGGCTGTTCAAGGCGCTCGGGGTGCACAACCGAACCGGTGCGGTCGCGTCGGTGCATGCGCAGGCCTATTGACCCGGCCTGCAACCATGTCGCGCGGCGGCCCGCCCGGGCCCTGCATCGTCCATGGTCTTAGACCGAGCGGCCTACTTGATCCTGCGGCAGCGTCTGGCACCTAAATACCGGGAAATCGGGCAGATATTGCGCTGCGCGAACGTCATGGGGATAGTCGATGGAGCGCCGGGACTTTCTGAAGATTGGGGCCGGCGCAACGACGGTGGCGCTCGCCGCGACGGCGCAGCAGATGATCACGCCGACCGACACGCCGCTCAGCAGCCCGGCGCCGACGCCGATGTCGCTGTCGGGGTCGTCCGATCTTGCGCAGTCGCTCCGGCTGGTCATCGAACCGGTCGAGAAGGAGATGATCGACGGCAAGATCGTCTACATGGTGTTCTATTTCCACGAAAGCGGCCAGCCGCAGCCGGTGTTGCGGTACCGCGAGGGCGAACCCGTCTCGCTCAGCATCACGAACAACGACCTCGTCCCGCACGGCTTTGCGATCACCGGCATCCCGCAGGCGACCGTGCCCGAAATCCCCCCCCGGCCAGACGCGGCAGGTGCCGGACTTCGTCGCGCCGGTCGGCGGCTCCTATCTCTATCATGATCCGTATGAGCCGCCGCTCAACCGCATCCTCGGGCTGCACGGCGCCTTCATCGTCGACCCTGCGCTGGGCACGACGGTCGCGGGCTCGGCCACGCCGTTCAGCCGCGCGATGCACACGCCGCAGATCGCCGCGGTGTTCGATGCGTTCGGGCGGCATCCGCGCTTTCCCGGCGAGCGGTGGAAGGCGGGGGATCCGGCCCGCGACAAGCTGTGGCTGTTCTCGCAGACCGATTCGGCGATTAACGCGCGCGTGGCGGCGGGGTACCGGATATCGGGCCAGGCGCTGATCGATGCGTTCCTCCCCGATTATTTCCACATCAACGGCCTGAGCGGGTTCGATACCGCGGTCCACGACACCACGGCCAGCGTCGACCGGGCGGCCGCGCAGGCGATCGAGCCGGTCGGGAAGCAGGGTCAGCCGACGCTGTTGCGGGTGATGAATGCCGGGCTGTGCACGCATTCGGCGCACATCCACGGCAATCACCTGTTCGAATGTACCGAGGCGGATGCGAGCGGCGTCCCCTATTGCGAGACCAACGTCTACGAACGCGACGTGTGGGTCATGCGGCCGATGGACCGCAAGGACATGATCCTGCCGTTCGAGCGGCCACCCGACGTGCCGGTCTGGCCGCCGAGGGAGGAGCCGTTCCCGCTGAAATACGTCATGCACTGCCACACCGAGATGTCGCAGACCGCGGGCGGGGGCAATTATCCGCAGGGACTGGTCACGCACTGGACGATGACCAGCCCGATCTACGCCTTCTGATCCGGTCGAGACGATGGGGAATGACCATGGGCGATGAGAGTATCAGTCCGTCGGGGATCGACTGGACCAAGACCGCGGCACAGGGCGTCACCAATTTCCAGACGTTCGGCTGCAACGTCTTCAAGGCGAGCCTGCCGACGCCCGACCGGCTGACGCCCGACATCAGCTTCGTCCGGCAGGTGACGACCAGCGGCAATCTGGTCGCGCCCGACGGGGTACGGCTGCGCTACTGGGCGTTCGAGGATCCGGCGAGCGGCGTCAAATCGCCCTATCCCTCGCCGCTGATGCGCGTGCGGGAGGGACAGATCGTGCATGTCACTTTGCTCACCGCCAAGCATGCGCACACGATCCATCATCACGGGATCGAGCCGACGACGATGCATGACGGCGTCGGCCATGTGTCGTTCGAGGTGGCGAACCAGTTCACCTATCAGTGGAAAGCGTCGAGCCCGGGCACCTTCTTCTATCACTGCCACCGCAACACGCCGCTGCATTTCGAGATGGGGATGTTCGGCGGGCTGATCGTCGATCCGCCGGAGGGGCCCGGCTATCTCTATTCGTCGCCGATGGCGAATGCGCCGTACCAGCGCTATCAGGTCGAGCGGCTCTGGGTGTGCGACGACATGGATGCGCGCTGGCACAATGTGCTGAGCAACAACCATGATGCGGGCATGTGCGGCGAAAATGTCGGGCTGAACCGGTTCGAGCCCAAATATTTCCTGATCAACGGTGTGTTCCCGACCAAGACGATGACCGATCAGAAGGTCGCAGCGAAGGCGCGGGTCGGCGAGACCGTCCTGATCCGGCTGCTCAACGCGAGCTACTCGATCCTCAGGGTGACGTTCCAGGTGCCGGTGACCTGCGTGTCGTGCGACGGGCACCGGCTGGGCAAGGAAAACTGGAATGCGCCGATCGTCTTTCCCGCGGGGACACCGATCGAGCTGACCAGCGCCACAAGGCTCGATTTCCTGATCACCGCGACTCAGCGTGGCGCGATCAACGCAACGATCGAATATCTCCACTGGATCACCCGCCGCGTCCAGGACAATGGCCGCGGCGTGGCCAAGACGCAGATTGTCGTATCATGACCACATTCCCGACCCGATCCGCCCCCCCCGTCCGCCTCCCCGTCCGCACGTCCCGGCCATGCGACGCATGCGGCAATGCCCACGCAGCTGGGCGGGGCGTTCGACTTTTCCGATGTCGCAGGCCGCCCGATCGGTGCCGCGGACTTTCGCGATCGCTGGACGCTGCTGTTCTTCGGGTACAGCCGCTGCCGCGCGAGTTGCCCGATGGCCATTCCGCGCATGGTGCAGACGGCGGAACGGCTGCGCCAGTCGGGGATCGCGGCGCGTGCGCTGTTCGTCGACATCGACGTGCCGCCGCTCGGCGTGGTGCGATTCCGCCGGCCGGCCGCGGCGGCGGCGATGGGCGTTGCAGGCGCCGCCGCATCACGGCCATGGCGAGCTCGACCGCATTGCGGCGATGCGCGCGCTGGCGAAGAAGTTCGACGGGCGGCTGGTGGTCGCGACGGGGACGCGCGCGCAGCTGAACGCCGCGACCCAGGCGTTCAACGTCGCGCGTGAACATATCCCGCCAAGGCCCGGCGAGATGGGGCACAGCATCAACCATTCCTCGCTCATCTATGTCCTCGCGCCCGACACGCGTGTCGCGGGCTATGCGATGCACGACCAGCCGTCGGTCGCGCTCGAGGACATGATCCGTCATCTGGCACGCCGCCGGGGCTGACCCGGCGGCTTTTGTGTCCAGTATCGTCTCGACCGGCTGACTCGCTCGCCGGATCGGGACCCCGCCGCCGGAACGAGCCCCCCCTCACTGGCGGCGGGGTAGCGCCGCGCATGGGCTTGCTCGACCTCGCACAGACCGGGATTCGAAGCGTGTTCGGATCCATCGCCAGGCGGAGCGGCCGCGAACCCGGCCGTTCGGCCTAGGACAGGGCCTAGGCTGCCAGGGGCCGGCGTAGGTCCTTCATGGGCCTTATCCCGCCGAACGAAGAATGGAAGGTTGGCGTCACGACGTGTGCCGGTCTTCGATCACGACCCGATCACGATCGCTCGAGACGTTTCGCGTTTCGTCATTCAGAGGGGAAATTGCATCATGTCTGGTGACTTTACCGTCGATCTGGGAGATCTGAACTTCATCCTGGCGCAGATCAGGATCAGCGAGCGCAATGCCGCTGGCGAGTCACTCGCGGATATCCTGGGCCCCCAGGCGCAATTGATCCCCTATGGTCTGCGGACCGTCGATGGCAGCTACAACAATCTGCTGCCGGGCAATGCGGTGTTGGGCGCGGCGGACCAGCTGCTGCCGCGGCTGACGACGCCGGTGTTCCGCAATCTGAACGACGGCGCGACGTTCGGCACCGGGCCCGGCGGGCCGGTCCTGACCAACACCGATTACGGCACGCCGGGCAGCGTGGTCGATGCCGACCCGCGGCTGATCAGCAACCTGATCGCCGACATGACCAACACCAATCCCGCGGCGATCGCCGCCTGGTACGTCAACGCGCATGCGCAGGCGGCCTATGCCGATGCGCATGGCGGCGACGCGCCGCCCGATGGCTATATCCCGACCAACGAGGAACTGGCGTCGATCCCGAACCTGTCGCCGGACATCGGCCTGTCGCCGTCGTTCAACGCGTGGATGACGTTCTTCGGCCAGTTCTTCGATCATGGGCTCGACCTGATCACCAAGGCGGCAACGGCACGGTGCTGATCCCGCTGCAGCCCGACGATCCGCTCTATGTCCCCGGCGGCCCCAACTTCATGCCGCTGACCCGGTCGACGCAATATGACGCCAACGGCAACCCGGTCGTCGGCGGGACCGAGACGGTCAACACGACGACGCCGTTCATTGACCAGAACCAGACCTATACCTCGCATGCGTCGCATCAGGTGTTCCTGCGCGAATACAAGTTCTCGGTCGATTCGGATGGCGACGGGGTGAAGGATTCGCATGCGATCTCGACCGGGCGGCTGCTCGACGGCGCGATCGGCGGGATGGCGAACTGGGCCGAGACCAAGGCGCAGGCGCTGACGATGCTCGGCATCCGGCTCGACGACTACGACGTGCACAACGTGCCGCTGCTGCTGACCGACGCGTACGGCCGGTTCATCCCCGGCGCGAACGGCTATGCGCAGATCATGCTGAAGGACGGCACGCTGCTCGAGGGGACGGCCGAGGGCGTCGCGGTGCCCGCGAACGCGTACTTCACCGGCCACGCGTTCCTCAACGACATCGCGCACCATGCCGAACCGGTGCTGGTCGACCTCGATCACAATCCGGCGACGCCCGCGGTGCGGCAGACCGCCGATACGGACATGCTCGACTTTAATGGCGACGGCGTGTCCGACGAGGCCGATCTGGTCGCGGGCGAGGGGCGGATCGTCGATGCGGATGGCGACCACGCGATCACGCTCGACGACCTGCGCGACGTCAATCTGGACGGCGTGATCAACGCGCGCGACCTGATCGCCGACGACAACAACCCGCTGACCTATGACGACGAGATGCTCGACGCGCATTTCGTCACGGGCGACGGCCGCGGCAACGAGAATATCGGGCTGACCGCGGTCCACACCATCTTCCATGCCGAGCATAATCGCGTGGTCGAGGCGGACAAGCTGACGATCATCGCATCGGGCGACCTCGCCATCGTCAACGAATGGCTGCGCCCTGCGGCGGACGGCACGCGCAGCGCGATCACGCAGGCGGAGCTCGATGCGATCGAGGCGCTGACCGGGACGGCGAAGACGCAGGCGATCGATGCACTCGACTGGGATGGCGAGCGGCTGTTCCAGGCGGGGCGGTTCAGCACCGAAATGCAGTATCAGCATCTGGTGTTCGAGGAGTTCGCGCGCCGGATTCAGCCCAATATCGATCCGTTCATCTTCAGCAATACCGCCGACATCGACCCTGCGATCACCGCCGAATTCGCGCACGCCGTGTACCGGTTCGGCCATTCGATGCTGACCGACACGATCGAGATCACCGATCCGACGCTGTCGACGCAATCGCTGAGCCTGGTCGAGGCGTTCCTGAACCCGCAGGCGTTTGGCGAAGCCGGTCTGGATCCCGTCACCGGCGAGGAGGATGCGGCGATCGCCGCGGGCGCCATCATCCGCGGGATGACGCGCGTCGAGGGCAGCGAGATCGACGAGTTCGTGCCCGATTCGCTGCGCAATTTCCTCGTCGGGCTGCCGCTCGACCTCGCCGCGCTCAACATCGCGCGCGGCCGCGATGCCGGCGTCGCGGCGTTCAACGTGGTGCGTGCGCAGCTCTATGCCTCAACCAACGATTCGCAGCTCAAACCCTATACGAGCTGGCTCGACTTCGCGCAGAACATCAAGAACCCGCTGTCGATCGTCAATTTCGTCGCCGCCTATGGCACGCATCCGCTGATCACCGGCGAGACGACGCTGGAGGGCAAGCGCGCCGCCGCGACCCTGCTGGTGATGGGCGGCGCGGATATCGTCGTGCATGCGAATGCCGCGATGGGCGTCGAGGAGCATGTGCTCCAGGCCCCGGCCGATCGGCTCAACTTCCTGCAGAGCAAGGGCAACTGGGCGCCCAGCATCGTCGACGGGGTCAATAGCCACGAAACCGGGCTGAACCTGGTCGATCTGTGGATCGGCGGTCTGGCCGAGGAGAAGATGGAATTCGGCGGGATGCTGGGTTCGACGTTCAACTATGTGTTCGAACACCAGCTCGAAAGCCTGCAGAACGGCGACCGCTTCTATTATCTCAGCCGTACGCAGGGCATGAACATGCTCAACGAGCTGGAGAAGAGCAGCTTCGCCGATCTCGTGATGCGCAATTCCGACCTGGGCGACGTGCATTCGACGCATGTCGACGGGCAGATCTTCAACACCGCGGACTATATCCTCGAACTTGATCCGCTGACGCCGCAGGTCACCAATATCGGCGAGGACGGCACGTATCTGGCGGGCGGCACGTTCGATCCGGTCTGGGAGGACAGTTTCCAGCAGGCGTTCGACCCCAAGGTGGTGCGGATCGCCCCGGGCGAGGACGTCGACGGCGACGGCCATGACGATGGCGGGATGCTCAAATATAGCGGCGGCGAGCATGTCGTGCTCGGCGGGACCGAGGGCAATGACCGGCTCTATGGCGACAAGGGCATCGATACGCTGTGGGGC
Source organism: Sphingomonas sp. Ant20 (assembly GCF_000783375.1). Taxonomy (NCBI): domain Bacteria; kingdom Pseudomonadati; phylum Pseudomonadota; class Alphaproteobacteria; order Sphingomonadales; family Sphingomonadaceae; genus Sphingomonas; species Sphingomonas sp. Ant20. The sequence continues at coordinate 41,757 of NZ_JRVI01000286.1, read as the reverse complement.
GATGGCGGCGACGATTACCTGAACGCGGGCACGGAATCCGATCAGGTCTATGCCGGTGACGGCGACGACATCATCGAGGACCCGTTCGGCGACGATTTCCTGCGCGGTGGCGAGGGCAATGACGTCGTCAGCGGCGGCTCCGGGCTCGACATCATGTTCGGTGGCGGCGGCCAGGACTTCATGGTCGGCGGCACCGACGCGAAGGAGATGTTCGCCGGCCGCGGCAACGACTTCCTGCTGGGCGGCAGCGGCAGCGACGGTCTGATGGGGAATGAAGGCGACGACTGGATCGAGGGCGGCGACGGCTTCGACAGCGTGACGGGCGAGAATTCGAACCTGTTCTTCAACAGCCCGATCATCGGCAACGACATCCTGAACGGCGGCGGCAACGACACCGATTATGACGGGGAGAGCGGCGACGACATCATGATCCAGGGGGCGGGGATCCAGCGCAACAACGGCATGGCCGGGTTCGACTGGGTCATCCACCAGGGTGATACGACCGCCGCCAATTCGGATCTGGGGCTGAGTGCCGCGGTCAACCAGCAGGCGTTCACGCTGCGCGACCGCAACGACCTGGTCGAGGCGTTGTCGGGCTGGAAATATGCCGACACGCTGACCGGCCGGCAGATCCCGCTCGGCCTCGTCAGCACGGGCGCCAATTTCCCGGACCTGCTCGGCGACGACAATCCCCGGATCCTCGGCAACAACCTGTACGAGGACGGCGTCCGGCTGATCACCGGGCTGCGCGAACTGCTGAGCTTCAAGACCTGGGATGCGAACGATGCCGATGCGCTGGTGATGGACGGCAGCACGACCGACGACTTGCTGATCGGCGGCGGCGGTGCGGACGCATCAAGGGGCGCGCGGGCAACGACGTCATCGACGGCGACGCCTTTATGCACGTCTTCATCAGCGTGCGCGAAAACAAGGACGGGTCGGGCGCCGAGCTGTTCCGCGCGGATTCGCTGACCGAGATCCAGGCGCGGCTGCTGAACGGGACGATCAACCCCGGCCAGCTCGTCGCGTCGCGCGAGATCGTCTACCGCGAGACCGTCAACGGCTATGCCACGGGTGCGGCGACGATCGGGTCGGGGATGGATACCGCGGTCTATATCGGCAACCGCTCCAACTTCACGATCACGCTGCGGCCCGACGGGCGGGTCAGCGTCGTCGACAATGTCGGCGACGAGGGCAGCGACATGCTGCGCAACGTCGAGCGGATCCAGTTCGCCGACAGCGTCGCCGAGATCAACCGCCAGCATGTCGGCAGCTTCGAGATCGATAACGTCGAGCCGGAAATCGATCAGGTGCTGACGGTCACGACGGGCAGCTTCATCGATTATGACGGCACGACGAGCTTTGCGCGGCAGTGGCAGCGTCAGGTTGAAGGGACGTGGGTCGATATCGCGGGGGCGACCGACGACACGTACAAGGTCACGGTCGACGATATCGGCCAGCCGCTGCGCGTCGCGACCAACTATACCGACAATCGCGGGTTCAGCACGCAGGGGACGAACCAGCCGGAATCGGTGGTCTATTCCGACGCGACGATGGCGGTCGCGATCCCCGATTACGCGATCCTCGGCGACGAGGAGGCCAACGTGCTCACCGGCACGGAGGACGCCGACCTCGTCTTCGCGCGCGGCGGCGATGACACTTTGCTCGGGCTGGACGGAGACGACCGTCTGTTCGGCGAAGACGGGAATGACAGCCTCGACGGCGGCAGCGGGGCCGACCGGATGGCGGGGGGGCTGGGCGACGACACCTATGTCGTCGATGACGGCGGCGACACGGTCGTCGAGGGCAGCGAAGGCGGCACCGACACGGTGACCAGCAGCATCAGCTACACGCTGGGCACCGAGGTCGAAAATCTGATGCTCGGCGGCTCCGCGGGGATCAGCGGTACCGGCAATGCGGGCAACAACGTGCTGACCGGCAACGGTGCCGCCAACACGCTGACGGGGCTCGCCGGTGCCGATTTCCTCGATGGCGGGGCGGGCGCCGACACCATGGCGGGCGGGCTGGGGGACGACACCTATGTCGTCGACAGCACGGGCGATGTCGTCAGCGAAAGCGGGGGCGACGGGACCGATACCGTCCTCAGCAGCATCGCCTACACACTCGCGACGGGGCTGGAAAACGTCACGCTGACCGGAAACGCGGCGCTGAACGCCACCGGAAACGCCGCTGCGAACACCGTCACCGGCAATGACGGGGACAATGCTCTGGCGGGGCTCGCGGGGGACGACTGGCTGACCGGCGGCGGCGGCAACGACCGGCTGGACGGCGGCACCGGTGCGGACACGATGTCGGGTGGGCTCGGCAACGACACCTATACGGTCGACAATGTCGGTGACGCGTCGACGAGACAGGCGGCGACGGCGTCGATCTGGTCAACAGCAGCGTGAGCTTCGCGCTAGCGGCCGGGGTGGACAACCTCGAGCTGACGGGCAGTGCAGCGATCAACGCGACGGGCAATGCCGATGCGAACGTCCTGACGGGCAATGCCGGGGTGAACCGGCTGACCGGGCTGGAAGGCGCGGACACTCTGCGCGGGCTTGCGGGGAACGACCAGCTGTTCGGGGGCGACGGGGCCGATGACCTCGACGGCGGCGTCGGTGCCGACCTCCTGTCCGGCGGCACGGGCAACGATACCTATACGGTCGACAATGTCAGCGACGTCGTCGACGAGACCGACGGCGATGGCGTCGACCTGGTCAAGAGCAGCGTGACCTTCACGCTCGCCGCCGGTGTCGAGAATCTGACGCTGACGGGGAGCGGTTCGCCCAGCGCGACGGGCAACGCCGCCGCCAACATCCTGACGGGCAATGGTGCGGCGAACACGCTGACGGGTCTCGACGGCGACGACACGCTGATCGGGCTGTCGGGCAACGACCGGCTGAACGGCGGTGCGGGGGCGGACATCCTGAACGGCGGCACCGGATCGGACATCATGACCGGCGGCGACGGCGACGATCTCTATAGCGTCGACACGACCGGCGACATCGTCGACGAGACCGGCAGCGACGGTATCGACACCGTCACCAGCAGCATCACCTACACGCTCGGCGCCGGCGTCGAACGCCTCACCCTGACCGGGACGGGGGGGAATCGCGGGGCGGGGCAATGCCGCCGATAACGTCATCACCGGCAATGACGGCGCCAACGCGCTGTCGGGCTTTGCCGGCAACGACCAGCTGTTCGGCGGCGCGGGCACGGATACGCTCGACGGCGGCACCGGCCAGGACGTGATGTCCGGCGGGCGCGGCAACGACAGCTATGTCGTCGACGATATCGGCGACGTGGTCGACGAGACCGGTGGGGACGGTCTCGATACGGTCACCAGCAGCGTGTCCTTCACGCTGGGGGCGGGGGTCGAGCGTCTTACGCTGAGCGGGGTGGCGGCGATCGATGCGACGGGCAGCGCGGACGCCAATATCCTGACGGGCAATGCCGGCGTCAACATCCTGTCGGGCATGGAGGGGGCCGATACGCTGCGCGGGATGGCCGGCAACGATCAGCTGTTCGGCGGTGGCGGCGCCGACACGCTCGACGGCGGCACCGGCGCGGACGTGATGGCAGGCGGTCTCGGCGACGATATCTACATCGTCGACACTCTGGGCGACAGCGTCGACGAGACCGACGGGGACGGCGTCGATCTCGTCACCAGCAGCATCACCTTCACGCTGGCCGACGGGCTCGAGAACCTGACGCTGACGGGCACTTCCGGGGTGCACGGCAACGGCAATGCCGGCGCGAACGCACTGACGGGCAATAGCGCGGGCAATATCCTGTCCGGGTTCGACGGCGACGACCTGTTGCAGGGGCTGGGGGGCAACGACCAGCTGCTGGGCGGCGCGGGGCAGGACCGGCTCGTCGGCGGCACCGGCAGCGACCGGCTGACCGGGGGCACGGGCGACGACGTGTTCGTGTTCGTGACCGGGCAGGGCAATGACACGGTGGTCGATTTCGACTTCGATGCGGCCGGGGGACAGGACCTGCTCGATGTTTCGGGTTGCGGCATCACCGCCGCCAATTTCGGGGCACAGGTGCTGATTTCGCAGGTCGGCGTCAACACGGTGATCACGATCGGCACGCAGACGATCACGCTCACCGGGGTGAACGCGACGACGATCGACCACAGCGATTTCGGGTTCTGATCGATGATGCAGATGTTCGGGGACCGGCTGGCGCAGCCGGTACGGGATGCGGTGACGCGCTGTCGGTCGCATCTCCTTGCCGCCTTGCTGTTCAGCGCGCTGGTCAACATCCTGTACCTCGCGCCGACGCTGTACATGATGCAGGTCTATGACCGGGTGGTGCCGACCGGGGGGCGTCGTCACTCTGGTGATCCTGACGCTGGTGCTGGGGGCGGCGATCGCCACGATCGGGGTGCTGGAGGCCCTGCGGTCGCGGCTGATGGTCAAGGTGTCGCTGCGGCTCGACCAGCGCGTGTCGCGGGCGATCCTGGCGCGGCTGATCGAGCGCGGTCACACCCGGCAGCGCGACCCGACGACGGCACAGGCGATGCGCGAGTTCGACACGCTGCGACAGGTGATCACCGCGCCGACGCTGGTCGGGATCTTCGATGCGCCCTGGACGCCGATCTATGTTCTGGCCGCGGTGCTGATCCATCCGCTGCTGGGGCTGTTCATCATCGCTGCGGGCGCGTGCCTCGCGGTGCTGACATGGATGTCCGAGCGGGGGACGCGCGGGCTGATGACCGTTGCGCACACCGCCAATGCCCGGTCGGCGATCGTCCAGGAGGATATCGCTCAGCAGGCCGAGCTCGTCCGCGCGCTGGGCATGGGCCGGGCGATGGTCGACCGGCAGATCGCCGAACGCTGCGACGGGCAGGCGGCGCTGGCCGCGGCGCAGATGGCGACCGCGCGCTATGCCGCGATCGCCAAGTTCATGCGGCTGTTCCTCCAGTCGCTGGCGCTGGGGCTTGCCGCGATCCTCGCGGTCCAGCGGCAGATCTCGGTCGGATCGATCATCGCCGCCTCGGTGCTGCTCAGCCGTGCGCTGCAGCCGGTCGAGCTGCTGATCGGCGGTTGGTCGAACCTGCAGAGCGCGAACGAGGCGCTGAAATCGCTGAAGCAGTTGTTCGACACGGACGCGGCGGCGGCGCCCGCGACCGTCCTGCCGGCGCCGCTCGGCCGGATCACCGCGCGCAAGATCACCACGCGCAGCGCCGATGGCGCGGCGATGCTGCTGAAGGGGGTGAGCTTCGACCTGCAGGCGGGGCAGATGCTGGGGATCGTCGGGGCATCGGGGGCGGGCAAGACGACGCTGATCCGCATCCTCGCCGGGGGTATCGCGCCCGAGTCCGGACAGGTGCTGCTCGATGGCGCGGACTCGATCCTCTGGGATGCGCAGCGGCTCGCGCGGTACCGCGGCTATGTGCCGCAGGAACCCGGCTTCCTGACGGGCACGGTGGCGCAGAACATCGCCCGGTTCGCCGATCCGAACGCGGTGGACCCGGTCTCGTTCGACCGGCGGGTGATCGACGCGGCCAAGGTCGCGGGGTGCCACGCGCTGATCCTGTCGCTGCCCGGTGGCTATGACTGTCCGATCGGGCGCGGCGGGCTGGCGCTGTCGGCGGGTCAGCGGCAGCGGATCGCACTGGCGCGAGCGATGTTCGACGACCCGCCGATCCTCCTGCTCGACGAACCCAATGCCGCGCTGGACGCGGAGGGCGAGGCGGCGCTGATGCGCGCGCTGGAGACCAGTCGCCAGCGCGGCGCGACGATCGTGATCGCGGCGCACCGCACCAGCGTGCTGGCCGCCGCGGATCGGCTGCTCGTCCTCAACGCCGGATCGGTCGACTGCGAAGGTCCGGCCGAGGAGGTTCTGGCCGAGCTGGCGCGCGCGCCGGCGGGAGCCGCGGAAATGTCGTCGGACTGAAGGGGGCTGTGTCATGAGCATGATCGACGATTCGGCGCGGGTGGAGATCCGGCGCGGCCTGCGCGTCGCGGCGCTGTTCTTCATCGGGCTGCTGGGGGGCGCGTCGATGATGCCGCTCGACGCCGGCGTCTATGCCCGCGGCGCGGTGATCGTGTCGGGCAAGCGGCAGGCGGTGCAGAACCGCGGACGGGGGCATCGTCACGGCATTGCGCGCGTCGAAGGCAGAAGGTCGCCCGCGGGCAGGTGCTGCTCGAGATCGCGTCGGCGGATCTGCACGCGCTCGAACGCGGGATGACCGCCGAGCTGATGATGCTGTTCGCGCAGCGCGAACGCCTGCTCGCCGAACGCGACCGGCGCGCGGTGATGGCCGAGCCGGTCGAATTCCGCGCGCTGCCGGCGGCGGACCGGGTGCTGGCGGAGGATGCGCTGCGCGGGCAGCGGTTGCTGCTGGCGGCGCGCCTGCGGACCGCGCAGACCGAGAAGGCGGTGTGGATGCGGCGCGCCCACGCCAATGCCGAACAGATTGGCGGGTTCGGGGAGCAGATCACGGCGAACCGCCGGCAACGCGCGCTGCTCGACGACGAGCTGACGGGGATGCGGGTCATCGCCGCCAAGGGCTTTGCCTCGATCAACCGGATCCGCGCGCTCGAGCGCACCCAGGCCGCGCTCGACGGCGAGCATGGCGCGCTTGGTGCGCAGATCCTCCAGACGCGCGATGCGATCGGCGAAGCCGAACTGTCGGCCGCGGGCGTCGATCGTCGCCAGATCGAGGAGGTGGAGGGCAGCCTGCGCGATCTGCTGGTCCGGATGAACGAGCTGCAACCCAAGTTGCTCGCGGCGCGCGAACAGCTCGCCCGCTCGATGGTGCGCGCGCCGGTGGCCGGCACGATCGTCGGCCCGACGATCTACACCATCGGCGGGGTGGTCTCGCCGGGGCAGACGCTGATGGAAATCGTGCCCGATCGCAGGGCGCTGGTGATCGAGGTGCAGGTCTCGCCCGACGATGCCGACGACATGCGCCCCGGCCAGACGACGCAGGTCCGCTTCACCGGCTTCCACGACCGCGCGATGCCCGCGCTCGACGCCCGGATCGACACGGTGTCGGCGGACAGCTTCACCGAGGAGCGGACCGGCAACCGCTTCTTCCGGGCGGAGGCGTCGCTCCTGCCGGAAAGCTATCGGACGCTCGTCGCGCTGAAGGGGCCCGGCGCGCTGACGCCGGGCATGCCCGCCGAGATCCTTGTCCCGCTCCGGAAACGGTCTGCGTTCGACTATCTGATCGGCCCGTTGAAGGAGAGCCTGTGGCGCGGCGGTCGTGAGGCCTGAGTGAGTGCGGGGTCAGGCGGCCAGCCCGTTCGCCTCGACATGCGCGGCGATGTCGCCGGCGGTGGTCCACCAGATGCGCGGATCGTTCGCCGCGCGGAGTTCGGTCAGCACGCGGGCGAGGGCGGGGACGCGGTGTGCCTGTCCCATGATATAGGGATGGAGCGCGATGCCGAGGACGAGCGGACGCCGGTCGCATTCGGACAGCAGCTGTTCGACGCCGTCGCGGATCATGGCCGCGAACGTCGTCGCCTCCTGCTTGCGCGCGATGATCGCGGGCAGGTCGTTGATTTCCTGGGAATAGGGGATGGAGAGCAGTCCGCCATGAGAGGTGGCGAGCCGGGTCGGCTGGTCGTCATGCGCCCAGTCGAGGACATAACGATAGCCATTTTCGGCGAGCAGGTCCGGCGTGGTGTCGCTCTCCGATACCCACGGTCCCAGCCAGCCGGTGGGACGCACACCGAGTGTCGCCAGCCGCTCGGTCACGTCGGCGATCATCTGGGTCTCGCTCGGGTGCGCAAGGGACCCTTGCGCGGTCGCGTTGGTGCCGCCATGCGCCGCGATTTTCGTCGCCGCGGTCGCGGCACGCCTCGGCGAGCCCCGGGCAGCGATCGAGGACGTCGGCGTTGAGCAGCGCGGTGGTGCGCAGGCCCAGCCGATCGAACAGGTCGAACAACCGCCACGCCCCGACCCGGTTGCCATAATCGCGCCAGGCATAGTTCATCACGTCCGGGTCGGTCTGCGCAGGCGCTAGTTCCGGACCCAGCCCGCCGCCGAAATCGAACACCTCGTAATTCACCCCGAAATAGATGGCGAGGCGGCGGCCGTCGGGCCAGTCATAGTCCGGGCGGTCGACGATCGGGCGATAGGCGTAGCGGCCATGGTGCGACGTGCTCATCACGCTGGAACGCGCGGGTCGCGGGATAGAAACGCCATGATGCAGATACTTATGGAATCCATGATCGCGGCCGGAGCGAGCGAGCCGTCGGGTCCGACCCGCTCAGCCGTCCACAGGGGCGAAACCCTCGACGGTGGCACGGTACAGATCGGCGCGCGCCTGGCTCAGGGCGGCGTCCTGGTCGTCGCCCTGGCCGACCACCAGTCCCGCGAGCGCGCGGACCGGGCCGATCCATGCGCCGCTGCCGCGCAGCCTGAGGCGGCGGGTTTCGAAGGCGGCGATGGCTTCGTCGGCGAGATCGCGGGCCGCCGTCAGGGCGACGTCGGTCACGACCACGACGAATTCATTGCCGGTCCAGCGGATGATCTCCTCGTCCGGGAACACCCGTCGCAGGTTGGCGACAAAGGCGCTCAGCACATTGTCGCCGACGGCGTGGCCGAAGCGCTGATTGACCCCGGCCAGATCGGCGACGCTGAAGATCATGAGGACATAGCTTCGCGCCTGTTCGGCGAGTTGTGCAAAGATCGGCCGCGCGCCCTCGGACGTCAGCGCGCCGGTGGCTGCGTCGCGCATCGGATCGTGCCGCGCCGTACCGAGCGAGCCGAGGTCGGACTGGAGCCGGGCGACGTCGCGGCGCAGCTCGGCCAGCTCGCGCTCGGCATCGGCCAGCCGCGTCACGAGCAGCGTCGCATCGGGCCAGTTCTCCGCCTCGCTCGCCATCGCGCTGACGTCGTGGCTGAGCGACCGCGTCAGCGTCTGCGCATCGGTGGTCAGCGCGCCAAGCTGGTTCGCGCGTGCAGTGACCGCGCTGTCGCGTTCGGCGGTCGTGTCGCGCTTGATCGCAAGATGGCGTTCGCTGAGCGTTTCGAGCGCGTGTGTGGTCAGCCTCAGGCCGCCATCCGTCTCGGCCGCCACGGCGCGCGCCAGGTCCGATCCGGGATCGGCGACCACGGCAAGCGCGAACGTATAATTTTCAGCCACCGGTGCGAGACGATGTGCCTCGAGAAAGGCGAGCGCGTCGCGCGCCGCACGAAAAGCCTCTGGCATGCTTGTCTCGAACCTTTTTATGTACTGGATTGTACAACGCGGGATCGCGCGCGTCCGTTTCATCCCGCCGCCCCCTAGCGCGAAAGAGCGCGCGATCAATCCTTGAGCGGCGATCGGTTCCGCGTTCGGGGGGCGTGTCGATGCGACGGGTGGCGGCTGTTTGCGGGCGGCAGCGGCGCGGTTTTTCTTATGATGGGGGGGCATGTTCCGGGATGGGACGGCCCGCCGGCGCCCGTTGTCCGCTATAGAGGGGTATGTTGCGCCAAGGGGGGAGTCCGGTCGTACCGGTCTCAGTCCATTGCCGGGGGAGCCGCACCAGGCTGCTGAGCGGTGCTGCGCGCATGCTGGGGGTGCTGCGGCGACGGCAAGGTGGTGGCGTTGGCATAGCGGCGGCGGGCCGCGTTGCGCAGGTCTGCGCGGTGCGTGCTGACCGGGTGGCGCCCCGATGGGATGAGCCGCGCATCTCGGCTCTGGTTTCTTCAAACCGCCTATGGCAGAGCCTTGGCCCTGCTGAGCATAAGTCGAGATTGTGGCGGGCAGGGAGCTGGCACTGTGGAAAATACTAAAGTTACCGGCACGCGCGGTGCAGTGTTCGATCGTTTTGGCTCGACCTCGCATCGTCACCAACTGCGCATCGCGCTTTATATCCTGTTGGTGTTTGCTGATCTGCTCGCGGTGGTTGCTGCATTCGAGCTCGGTATATTTGCAAAATATGGCCGTTTAGCTGTTACGTCGCATATGAACGTCATCATCGTCACGGCGCCGATATATGTGCTGACGGCGTTCAATAATGGCGCCTACTCGATTGACGTGCTGCGCAAGGCCCGGGCCGGCATCATGCGGTCGGCGACAGCGCTTTTACTAGCCTTTTCAAGCTTCTTGTTCATCTCCTACTATTTCCGGGCGGTGCAGGCGGAATCCCGTGGCGTCATCAGCATCGGAATGCTCGGCAGCTTCGTGCTTCTCGCAGTCTTTCGATTGGTCATCGATCGGTTTGTCCGCCTGACGATTGGCGGCAACGTGACCACCGATCTGGTGATCTTGGACGACGTCGAATTCGCGGTGCCTGCACATTGCAAAGTCGTCGAGACGCGGGCCGCGAACCTTCGCCCGAACATGCAAGATCCGATGATGCTCGATCGACTCGCGCGCCAATTGCGTGGTGTCGACCGCGTCGTGATCGCCTGTCGGCCCGACAAGGAGCGCGAATGGGCGATGCTCCTGAAGGGGGCGGGCATTCGCGGCGAGATTATTTCGAACGAAATCGACCAGGTCGGCGCGATCGGGCTCGACACTTTCGTCGGGCGGTCGACGCTGGTCGTCGCGGTCGGACCGCTGAGCACGCGCAACCGGATGATCAAGCGGACGTTCGACCTGGCCTTTGCGGTGCCCGCGCTGATCGTCGTGCTGCCGCTGCTGCTGATCACCGCCGCGGCGATCAAGATCGACAGCCGGGGACCGGTCTTCTTCCGGCAGGATCGCGTCGGCCGCGGCAACGCGCTGTTCAAGGTGTTCAAGTTCCGGTCGATGCGGGTCGACCAGTCCGACGCGAGCGGCAGCGTTTCGGCGTCCCGCACCGACGACCGGATCACGCGCGTCGGTCGCGTGATCCGCGCGACCAGCGTCGACGAGCTGCCACAGCTGCTGAACGTGCTGCTCGGATCGATGAGCATCGTCGGGCCGCGACCGCATGCACTGGGGTCGCTGGCGGGGCAGCAGCTGTTCTGGGAGGTCGATGAACGCTATTGGCACCGCCACGCGCTCAAGCCGGGGATCACCGGTCTTGCGCAGGTGCGCGGATTCCGCGGGGCGACGCATCGTCGCGACGATCTGACGCAGCGCCTCCAGGCCGATCTGGAATATATCCTGGGCTGGTCCGTATGGCGCGACTTTGGCATTCTCGTGTCTACGGTACGGGTCGTTGTGCACCGCAACGCATTCTAGTGCACCGTAAAACACGTACAAAAAATGCCGCGACAGCAATTTAACATACGCTTTCTTAACCACCAGTATGGCATGGTGTCGTCATGCCCCTTCACGCACCTCTTGCTAACCTGGCTGACCCCGTATCGCCACATGCGGCGTTTCGTGGCGGCGATCCGCTTTCCGGCGCTACGACGGATTCGTTCGACGGGGCGCGTTCCGTCGCAGACCCGCTCGCGGCCGAGCTTCAGGTCGTCGACCCGCGTGCCGCCAACCCGTTGGCCGGCGACCGGATCGATTACGAGAACTGGCTCCTTCCGGTCGAGCCCGCCTCGTTGGGCGAACGCGCGATCCGGGCCGGTTCGACCATCGCCGGCGTGGCGGTCTTCGCCGCGGCGCTCGCTGGTGTCCTTGCCTGGATCATCTAGCGTGCGGGCGGAGATGACGGCGATCGAGCCGGTGGCCGAGCGTCGGCGAAAGCCGAGTCGAGCAGCAATAGCGCGCGCGAGCACGGTCCGTGCGGCCGATGCGCGGGCGATCGACGTCCGTGTCGAGGACCTGTCCGAAGGCGGTTTCCGTTTTTCCAGCGCCAGCGTCCTGCCGGTCGGTGCCCATATCCGCGTCGGCCTGGCCGGTGCGGGGCAGGCGACCGCGCGGATCGCATGGCGCGATGGCGAGGCGCATGGCTGCGCTTTCCAGCCCCTGCTGACGAACGACCAGATCCAGTCGGCCTTCACGCACACGATCTGCGAGTCTGCGGTCCTGTCGTTGATCCCCGACAGCGCGGTGGTGCCCATGCCCGCCGCGGGTGCGGCGCTTGCGCCGCCGCAGCGCTTTGCAGCGCCGGTGCGGCTTATCCTGCTGGTTGTGGCCAGCTGCGCATGCTGGGTTCTGGCGACGCTGCTGCTGCGCGGACTTTCATCGTTCTGAACCGAGCTGACGCCGGAGTGGTGGTCTGCGCGTTGCAACCCTGCTCCGGGGGCGTTTGCCAGCCTTGCCGACCCGTTGAACGCACAAGATTTTCAGGATCTTAGCTAATTTTGCGCTAGTCTAGATATTAGTGTTGATTATTTATGACCCCTGTCCCATGTTGAGACAAGACGGTTGAAACGACCGCTGAGGAGAGTGTTCATGACTGCGCTTCCCGGCCCGGCTATCCAGGCCCCATCCTATCCCGAAATTCCCTCGGCCGTGCTCGGTCTTATCACTGGCCTCGCAGTCAGCGTTGCGCTCTGGGCGCTGATCGTCCTGATGGCATTCTTCCTGGCCTGATCTCAAGCACATGGGCGGTCGCTTTCGCGCGTCCGCCTGTGTCTGACGATCCCAGTCGTCGGATTGTCAAAGTGCTTGGGCGCCCGGGGTACGATGGTTCGTCTTTGCCCTAGGGCCGCGGTGATCCTTAGGCTTGAGCGTTAGCCTGACCCGCTCGACGCAACAGGCCTTGTACGTTCGCGGTGACGTCGCCGTCAGCGGTATGGGCATCGTGATCGATGCCGAGCGACGATACGCTCCTCCTCACCGAATCACCTGCGGACAGGCCGTGCGACACCCCGGCGTTGTCAGCCCCGCGCGTCGCGTTTCCGCAGGACATCTTTATACACATCGGCGAACTGCCGCGCGACGCTGCGCCAGTCATAGGCCAGACTCGCGGCGATGTTGTTCGCGCGGTTCGACTCATAGGCGGCGCTTGAATCGCGGTGCGCGGCTTCGATCTGGCCCGCACCAGCCTCGACATCGTCGATGTCGAACAGGATGCCGCTGCCGGACGAGCGAACCAGCCGGCGGAAGGGCGGAATGTCGCTGACGATCGGGGTTAGGCCTGCGGACAGACCTTCGACCACGCTCAGCCCGAAGCCTTCATAGCGTGACGCCGAGCCGATATAGCTGGCCTCGCCGATCAACGCCTTGATACCCTCGTCACTGGGCGAGGGCACGAGCGTGACCGCCCGTTCGGTACCGGTCCGGCGCATATGCTCCTCGATCTGTGCAGGCGTGACGTCGGCCGGGCCGCCCGCGATGATCAGCCGCCAGTCGCCATGAAGCCGGCCGAGCGCGGCCACGAGGTCGATCAGGCCGGTGATGTTCTTGTTCGAGGAAAAGCGGCCGATATAGATCATCGTCCTCGTCGCTGCGGCGACCCTGCGCCCTGCCATTTGCCGATGTTGACGCCATTCTCGATCGTCACCGTCTTGCTCGCGGCGATCTCGTTGAACCGGGCGGCGTCGCTTTCGCTCGAGGCGATGATCCGGTCGTAGGCGAGCGACGACGCGCGCGTGACGCTGGCGAAATAGGCGAGCTTCAGCCGGCTGGCGAAATCGGTGTGGAAGAAGCCGCCATGCGTCGAGGCGACCATCGGCCGGCGGTGGAGCGGGCGGGTGAGCGCCATGCCGTCGAAGAACGAATCGATCGCATGGACGTGAACGATGTCCGCCTGACCGAGATGCTGCAGTACGGTGGGTGCGAGCGGATAGCGCGTCGAGCCGCGGAACGGGATCCGCTGCACGGGCACGCCCTGATAGGTGTCGCGCGGCGGCAGCGTCGCGTCGAGACGCGAAAACTGGCGGTCGAGCGTGACCACCGACGTCGTGATTCCGCAGTCCCGCTTGAGCGCGACCGCGAGATTGCTGACGGCGTCTTCCAGCCCGCCAATGGCCGGATAAAATTGACGAACGACGTGAAGAACGTGCATCGGCTTCCCAACGTGATCCAGATTGCCAGCCCCTTTGTCTGATTACGGCCAACCGTCCAGCCCAAAGTCGATGGAGTGTCATGCATGTCCGATAAGCCAGCGCCGGCGCAGCCAAAGCGTTCCCGTGTCGTCATCCTGTCGGCATTTCAGGATTACCGGACGCCCAAGCGCGCCAGCATCCATCAGGTCGCGCATGCGCTGGCGCAGGATGGCTGCGACGTGTCGTTCATCTCGACCCGGTTCAGCCTGATCTCGAAGAAGAAGGGCGATTCGCGCCTGTTCCTGTGGGACCAGGCCAATGCCTGGCACAAGGTGGACGGCGTCAATTGCTATCTCTGGCGGACGCCGCTGCATCCCTTTGCGACCAACAATGCGGTCGCCGATGCGGTGATGGCGAAGCTGTTTCCGCTGTTTGCCAGGCTGCCCAATGCCGATATCGACGGCGCATTCCAGGCGGCGGACTATATCGTCATCGAATCGAGCGTCGCGGCGATCTTCATCGACCGGATCAAGCGGCTCAACCCGACCGCGAAGATCATCTATTACGCCACTGACCGGCTCGATACCGTCGGCGCGCATCCCTATGTCCGCAGCCATCTGGTCAAGAATGCGCGACATATCGACCATGTCTGCCTGCGGTCGACCAAGATGGTGTCGGATTTCCTGTGGGCGAAGGATCGCCTGTACCGCGCCGAATTCGGGATCGATCCCGCCGACTTCGAGACCGTCGGTCCGTCGCCCTATACCGCGCAGCGCAATGCCGTCGCGGTCGGGTCGATGCTGTTCGACGAAAGCTTCTTCCACGCGGTCGCGCCGCAGTTTCCCGATGTGCATTTCCACGTGATCGGCTGCGGGAAGAGCTTCAAGGGGCCCGACAACGTGTTCGTCCACAAGGAAATGCCGTTCCGCGCCACGCTGCCCTATATCAAGCATGCGAGCATCGGCATCGCCCCCTACCGGCTGGCGCCGGGGGGTCGAGTATCTTGCCGAGTCGAGTCTGAAATTGGGACAATATGAATATCTGCAGATCCCCGCGGTCTGCCCCGATTTCGCGGTCGGGACGAACCCGTTCCGCGCGGGCTATGTGTCGAACGATCCGGCGTCGATGATCGCGGCGACCGAAAAGGCGCTGGCGCTGGCGGGGCAGGTGCCCGCGCGGCATTTCTCGACCTGGACAGAGGTCGCCGACCGCGTGCTTCGTCCCGAAAACTACCCTGACGCCCGCATCGTCGCGGGCTGAATGGGCGGGGCCGGCGCGTCGCCCGCGGGCGCGGGCCGGCCCGCCAACCCTCTCGGATATCGGCGTTTGATCGGTATCGGCACGGATCGCTGGAGCAGCGTACCGGCCCGCCGCATCAGGTGAACCACCTTATTGATGGCCGGCGGTTCATCTTCTAGGAGTTCCGCCGAATATCAATGTCCGTACGACGATCGTAGGGACCAACATCGTCTGAGGGATTATAATGCGCATAGCGATGGTGGGATCGGGTTACGTTGGTTTGGTGTCGGGCGCATGTTTCGCCGATTTCGGACATGACGTGATCTGCATCGACAAGGATGCCGGCAAGATCGCGGCGCTCGAAAACGGCATCATGCCGATCTACGAGCCGGGTCTGGATGCACTGGTGGCGCGCGGCGTCGAGGCCGGGCGGTTGCGCTTCGGTACCGATCTTGCCGCGAGCGTGAAGGGCGTCGACGCGGTCTTCATCGCCGTCGGTACGCCGTCGCGGCGCGGTGACGGTCATGCCGACCTGTCCTATGTCTATGCCGCCGCCGAGGAAATCGCCGGCGCGATCGACGGATTCACCGCGATCGTCGACAAGTCCACGGTCCCGGTCGGCACCGGCGACGAGGTCGAGCGGATCATCCGCCGCGTCAATCCCGATGCCGATTTCGCGGTCGTGTCGAACCCCGAATTCCTGCGCGAAGGCGCCGCGATCGACGATTTCAAGCGTCCCGACCGCGTCGTGATCGGCAGCGACGATGAGAAGGGCCTCGCGGTCATGCGCGAGATCTATCGTCCACTCGCCCTCGGTCGGTCGCCGCTCGTCGAGATGAGCCGGCGTGCCGCCGAGCTGACCAAATATGCCGGCAACGCGTTCCTCGCGACCAAGATCACCTTCATCAACGAGATCGCCGATCTGTGCGAGAAGGTCGGCGCGGACGTGCAGGACGTCGCGCGCGGCATCGGCCTCGACAACCGCATCGGCTCCAAGTTCCTGCATGCCGGCCCGGGCTATGGCGGTTCGTGCTTCCCCAAGGACACGCTCGCGCTGCTCAAGACCGCGCAGGATCACGACGCGCCGCAGCGCATCGTCGAGGCGGTCGTCGCGGTGAACGACAATCGCAAGCGCGCAATGGGCCGCAAGGTCATCGCCGCCGTCGGTGGCGACGTTCGCGGCAAGACGATCGCGGTGCTTGGCCTGACCTTCAAGCCGAACACCGACGACATGCGCGACAGCCCGGCGATCGCGCTGATCCAGACGCTGCAGGATGCGGGCGCGACGATCAACGTCTATGATCCCGAGGGTCATGAGCAGGCGAAGGCGGTCATCAAGGACGTGACCTATTGCACCGGTCCCTATGAGACGATGGAGGGCGCCGAGGCGCTTGTCATCGTGACCGAATGGGACATCTTCCGCGCGCTCGACTTCAAGCGCGTCAAGTCGCTGCTGGCGTCGCCGGTGCTCGTCGACCTGCGCAACATCTATCCGCGCGACATGGTCGAGAAGGCCGGGCTGACCTATCACGCGGTCGGCCGCTGATCGACCGGGACAGGCGGCGCGCCGATCGGTGCGCCGCCTGTCTAACTAAGCCGAGGGCCAGTCCGGTTATTCGACCAGGCTGGCATATTGCATATGATCCGGGTCCCGCATCGTGTCGGGGGGGATGACCGCATCGTCGGTATCGCTGGTGGCTGGTGTGCCCGCGTCGGCGCCGGTCGCCGGTGCAGGCGGTGCCGCTGCTGCAACCGCAATACCGGATTCGCTCGGTCCGGCCCCCGATCTCACGACGACGATTCCCGCTTGTTCGGGCGCTTCGACCGCGGATCCGCAGGCGGCGAGCATCGCCAGCGCTGCGATGCCGACCATGCCGCGCAGGGCAGCGCCGATGCGGGCAGGTCGACCACCATCACAAAGTGAGCGCGGCAGGACACGGTTGAGGGCATGCGGGCGAGCGACCGGGGCCGGCGCGGCGGACGCGACGGCGCGATGCGCGTCGTGGATCAGGGGCATTGGAAATTCTCCGTTGGCACCCGATCCTTCACTCGGCCGATGCAAAGGAGGTCTCTTCAAACCTGGTTAGCGGCGGGTTTAGGGTAATGGAGATCCTGTTCTACCATGATCGACCGCTGCTGCCGGGGTCGGCGCGTCCGGCCGGCCGGATCAGCGCCCGGGCAGGGATGGGCGCAGCACGTAGATGATATAGCCGACACTGGCCGCAAGCACGAGCACGGCGGGGATCGCATAGCCTTCGTTGCCGAGCCAGTTGCTCAACGCACAGGCGATCGCGGGCGGCAGATAATGCCACACCGTATCGACCGGCTCATCCTCCATCGAGCGTTGCAGATAGAGTAGCGCCAGGCCCGCAAATACCGCGACGCTCAGCCAATCGTAAATTGTTTCCATGATATACTTCCCAAGCCGCCCGGAACCCGGCCGGCGCCACATTCCGTCAGAGGCGATCCCTATGCCCGGTCCTTCTAGATTTTCTCATCGTCTCGGGCAAATGCAGTATCTTGCCCCCGCTCTCGCGGTGGGACTGCCCCGACGACGACCACGGCGCTGCGCCCGACCCCGAACGGGCGCGACGTAGAGGCCTGGCTGGCTCGCGACGGTCCGCTGCAATCGGGGAACAGCCAGCGTCAGGCGGTGCTGCGCAAGGCGGCGAAGATCGACGATGCGAAGGGCTTCGCGCCCGAGGTCAGCCCGACGCCAAATTCTTGAATCGCGCGAGCATCGCCTCGGACAGTCGCATCGGGTCGAGCGGCTCCAGGTCGGGGCGGCCGCCCGGTGGCTGGTGCGAAGCGTGTCGATGCTCGCGCGCAGCGCCGGCGGCGCGAGCGGGGGATCGAACAGCGTGACCCAGCCGCCGGCGATCTCCGCCGCCAGGCTGGGCAGCGTGCCGACCGCGGGGGCGAGCAGCGGGCGGTCGAGCGACAGCGTGACGAGCGCGGTGCCCGAGTTGAGCGTCGATGTCTGGTTCATCAGACAGGCGTCGCAGGCGGCGATCGCCGAGGCGAAGCGCGCATCGTCGAGCGGTCCGGTTACGATACGGATCGTCCCGTCGGACCGGCCCGCGACCGCGGTAAGCCGCGCGGCGATGTCGTCATCG
The DNA here is from genome assembly GCF_000783375.1 of Sphingomonas sp. Ant20. Lineage (NCBI taxonomy): Bacteria > Pseudomonadati > Pseudomonadota > Alphaproteobacteria > Sphingomonadales > Sphingomonadaceae > Sphingomonas > Sphingomonas sp. Ant20. Next base: position 23,632 of record NZ_JRVI01000286.1, on the reverse strand, counting down.
CCCGCATCGCCGGCGATCAGCAGCATCTCATCGGGCCGGCGGATCGCGAGGAACGCCTCGGCGGCCTCGACCAGGTTCTTGCTGGGACGGAGCGACCCGATCATGCCGAGCACCCAGATACCGTCGGGAATCGCCCAGGCCGCGCGCGCTTCGGCACGAGGAATCGCGGAATAGTCCTCACGGTAATGCGGGTGCGGAATGATCGTCCCCGCGACCGCGCCGATCGCCGGATGCGCGGCGCGATAGCGCTCGAGCGAGGCCGCGGACAGGCCGATCAGGTGGTCGATCTGGCCGAGAAGCCGCGCATGATAGGCGTGCCAGACCCGGTGCCGCCAGCCGGTCAGGTCGCGGTGCGGCGTGACATTGTGCGCGGTCACGACGAGCTTGCCGCCCGATCGCCGGATGCCCCGCGCGGCGTTCAGCACACGCGCCGCCTTCGCTGCGACGATCGCCGGGTTGTTGCTGCCCGAGCCTTCGAAGATCCCCTCGGGCCAGTGGATATGGAAGATGTCGGCGGCGGGGATGCGCCGCATCAGCGGACGGAACGCGGTGACCGAGGCCGCGGGCGCGCGGAACGCGCCGTACATGCGGCGGACATAGGGGTTGAGGTCGCTCGGATCACCGGCGGGCCAGGCGAGGACGCGGAGCGGATCAGCCACGGGCCACCGCCGTCCGCGCGAAGCGGATGAGTGCGAGCATGTCGCGGCGGCCGATCACGAACAGCGCGGCGGCATAGACGACCGCGCCGACCGCGACGTGGATGACCAGCGCGAGCAGCGGGGAGGGGACGTCGATCGTCCGGTGCAGCAGAAGCAGCGCCCCGACCATCACCGCGGATGCGGCAAGCGAGGGTGCTATGCGGGCAGCATAGGCCATCGGTTTTATCCTCAGCAGGTGGAGGGCCGCGCCGACCGAAAGCGGGTAGAGCAGGACGGCGCGGACGGTGAAGCCGATCGCGAGCGCCTGGAGACGGCTTTGTTGCACAAAGGGCGTTGGGATTCCCTGTGAGGGTCAGGAAGCGTAGGTGGGATGGATGCCAAAACCGACCATGCCGAAGTACCGCACGACGAACTGGAGCGAGTATAACGCAGCGCTGAAGCGCCGCGGGTCGCTGGAGGTCTGGTTTGACCCGGGCATGGATTGGCTGGCAGCCCCCGATTGGTCGTCGAGGTCGGCCGATGCGGTTTTCGGACAGCGCGATCAGGGTTTGCCTGACGCTGAAGATAGTGTTCGGACTGCCGCTACGGCAGGTGACGGGACTGGTTGCCAGCCTGCTGAAGCTGGCAAAGCTGGATTGGCCGGTGCCGGATTACACGACGCTATGCCGTCGGCAGAAGACATTGGCGGTGTCACTTGATGGTCGCGCCAGTACGGGTGGTCTGCATTTGCTGGTCGACAGTACCGGGATCAAGATGATGGGCGAAGGCGAATGGAAGACGCGCAAGCACGGCGCTTCCTACCGTCGCCAGTGGCGTAAGGTTCACCTTGGGATCGACGCCGAAACCCTGGAGATCCGGGCCATCGAGGTCACAACCAATGCGATTGGCGACGCCGCGACACTGCCGGATCTGCTGGCGCAAATCCCGACGGACGAACGGATTACGATCGTCGGGGGTGATGGCGCCTACGACACCAGAAAGTGTCGGGCCGCGATCGCAGCCCGGGGCGCAGACGCGGTCATTCCCGTACGCCGGGGCGGCCAGCATGGAAGAAGCGGCGGCCGCGCCGATGCTCGCAACGAAACGCTACGCGCGATGAAAAGGCTCGGTCGAACAATCTGGAAGAAGTGGAGCGGCTACCATCGCCGCAGCCTGGTCGAGACGAAGATGCACTGCTTCAAGCTGCTCGGCGAGCGCGTCGCATCGCGCACCTTTGATCGTCAGATTACCGAGCTCAAACTCCGTGCCGCAGTTCTCAATCGATTTTCACAAATAGGAACACCGACCACCATCCGCGTTGCATAGATCTCGTCAGTAAAACCATATTTGTGCTTAATTATCTTTGTGCAACAAAGCCCCTTAACATCATCGATCGCCCCTCTTCCTCTGTTATACTTTTGTGACGTGCGAGGGTGTCGAACACTCACTTCATTACGAAAATTATCTTATAATTTCGTTTTATCTTGGTTTCAGCGACTGCGGCTCAAGCGGATCGTCTCGCCGTTAACAGCGGCATCAACCGGGAAGGTTGTGGCAATTGCCTCGGCAAAGGCATCGACGTCGCCATTGTTGAAGACCCCGCTGACGCGAATGTCCGCGGCACCCGGATCAACGATGATCCGGCGGCGCTGGGCATAGCGGTTCATGCGTTCGGCGGCGGCGACGAGTGTCTCCGACGTAAAACTCACCTGCTCCGCGCCCCAGCCGTCGTTTCCGATCGATGAGCTCACGGATCCGACGAACCCCGATACCGGCAGGCCGATCTCATGCCCCGGGGTCAGCGCGCGCTCTGCGGTCAGCCGGTGCCCACCCAGCCGGACGACCTCGTTCATCTGCCCTTGGGGGGTATCACGCAACACCGCGACCCGACCCTCGAACAGCGCGACCCGGACTTCGCGGCTGAGCCTTTCAACCGAAAACTCGGTCCCGGTCGCGATCACCACGTTTCGCCCGCTGCGTACGGCGAACGGGCGCAGCGGATCCTTTGCGACCTTGAAGCGCGCGCGGCCCTTCTCAAGGACGATGTCGCGGCGTTGCGGGCTGAAAGCGACCGTGACCATGCTGTCGGCGTCGAGCGACAGACGCGAGCCATCGGCCAGCGCGATGACGCGCCGTTCGCCAATCGCGGTGCGATATTCGTCGCGGCCGCCGTGGCGCCACGCCAGCGAGCCCAGCGACAGCGCAAGCAGCAGCACAGCCGCGATCGCCCAAGCCACAGGTCGGGACACCATCGGCGTCCGGAGCCAGCGACGCTGCCCCGCGCGATGTACGGCACCGAGCGCTTCGCGGCGTAGCGCGAGCATCTCGGGAGCGTCGGCATTTTCCTCAACCGCGTCCCAGGCGGCAAGCGCTGCGCCCAGATGCTCGCCTCGGCGGGGGTCATCGGCCAACCACGCGTGCAGGTCGGTGCGCTCCTTCGGGGACAAGGGCCCGTCGGACAACCGCAGGCACCAGTCGATGACGGTGTCCGCATCGGATTGCGGCGCGGTCATTACGAGTCTCCCATGGCGGCAAGCAGCGCACGCATTGCATTGGCGATATGCTTCTCGACCGCGCTCACGGAAATGCCGAACGCATCGGCGATCGCCTTACGCTGCATGCCCTCCAACCGGTAGAGAATGAAAATTTGGCGAGTCCGGTCAGGCAGGCCGCCCAGCGTGCGCGCGACGCACCCGACGCTCTGCCGCGCGGACAGCAACCGCTCGGCGTCGATCGGATCGACGCCAAGGTCAGCATCGGTCGCTCGTGATTGCTGATATCGGTACCTGGTCGCATCACGTCGATATTGATCGCGCAACAGGTTGGCGGCTGCTTGGAAAATATAGCCTTCGGGATTGTCGGTGGCCGGCCCCCTCATCGTCGCCATGCGGATGAAAAGATCCTGGATCAGATCTTCCGCCTGCACGGGATCACTGAGACGACGGACGAAGAACGCCATGAGCGCCGGCCGCATGCGTTCCATGACCGCCGAAAGATCGCGTCCCGGCATCGCGCCGGCCGGAGGCCTATGCTTCATCATGCTAGATAGACGGGCAGGCGCGCAATGTGCACAGTTTAAACGAGCGCTTTGGTCGGTGGGGTTCGTCAGGCAAATCCACGATCAGGAGCGCGTACCGCGGGCGGGGTGGGTAGATACATATTGCCAGCTCGGCGAGAACGGCCGAACGCAACGTCCTGGCGCGAGAGCTCGAACGCGGACTGAGAGCCCTGCGGCGCATGCGACGACGAGGATGGCGATGAAGCAGAGGATGATCCCGGTTCCCCGTCTGACGACTTTCGTTGCAGTGCCGCTTGCGTTGCTGCCGTGCGCCTGCGCGGGTGGGCCGAGCACCGCGTCGATCGCCGCGCAACCGGCCTTTGTCGCCGAACGGTTCTTCGCCGGGCGGCTGGACGGCACGGGCGTGCTCAAGATCGCATTTCGGGCGCCGGTCCGGACGCATGTCGCGAGCGTCGGTCGCGTCGCTCCCGACGGCACCTTGATCCTGGATCAGCATATCGAGCAGCAGGGCAAGCCGCCGCGCGATCGGCAATGGCGGATCGTTCCGCTCGGGCACGGGCGCTACACGGGCACGCTGACTGACGCGTCCGGACCGGTGACGGGCGAGGCGGTCGGCAATCGCCTGCATCTGGCCTTTCGTATGCGCGGGGGCATGATGGTCGATCAGTGGCTGACGCTGTCGCCCGATGCCCGGGTCGCGCAGAATCGGCTGATCGTCCGCAAGCTCGGCATGACGGTGGCGACACTCGGCGAAACCATCAGGATACTGCCATGAGCGCGCATAGCGAACGTCATCTTGTATCGCGGAGCGGCTGGCTTCGTGCCGCGGTGCTCGGCGCAAATGACGGGATGGTGTCGACCGCGAGCCTAATCGCGGGCGTTGCCGCATCGGGCGCAACGACCGGCGCCGTGTTCGTAGCCGGCGCGGCGGCGATGGTCGCGGGGGCGATGTCGATGGCCGCGGGCGAATATGTGTCGGTCAGTTCGCAGGCTGACAGCGAGGCTGCCGATCTGGCGCGCGAGCATGGCGAACTCGCCAGCGACTGGGCGCATGAGCATTACGAGCTCGCGCAGATCTACGTGGCGCGCGGTCTCGATGCGACGATCGCGAGCGAGGTCGCGCGGCAATTGATGGCGCATGATGCGCTCGGCGCGCATGCCCGTGACGAACTTGGCATCTCCGAAATCGTCATGGCCCGCCCGCTCCAGGCGGCATTCGCGTCCGCTGTCAGCTTCGTCGTCGGCGCGATACCGCCGCTGCTGGTGGCCATCCTGACGCCTGCGCCACACCGGCTGCTAGCGGTGACGGCAGCGACTCTGGTCTTCCTCGCGCTGCTGGGCATCGTCGGGGCGCGAACAGGCGGCGCAAGCCCGTGGCGCCCGGCGCTTCGCGTCCTGTTCTGGGGTGCGGCGGCGATGGCCGCGACGGCCGCGATCGGGCATCTCGTGGGTCGCGCGGTTTGATACCTGGCCCCAATCCGGGTGCGGATTTCCGCGGCTCGCGTGAAAGTGCGCGCGGCGGCTTCGACGAAAGGGCGCCAATAGCGGCGTTTTTGATCGTGGGTGCGACTGGTAACCGCCTCCTATCGGCGTATACGACCGGATCGTAGACGGAAGGGCCGGCGATCGGCCCGCAAGGAAAGATGCTGCTGCACCCTTATGGATTCTGCTGATCAGACCCTGGAACAGCTTGGCTGGGACGCACATTTCGAGAGCCAGATCTCGGCCGCCGAAGCCGCCTATTGTCATCCCGCCAGGGTCATGGCCGTCCACCGCGGCCAGATCGCCGTGACAGGGGCGGGCTGGGCCGGCGACCTGTCGCCCTATATCGCCGGTGCCACGCCGTCGGACGATCACCCGACCGTGGGCGACTGGCTGCTGACCAGCGCGGACAGGGCGCAGGCGCTGCGTGTGCTCGGTCGAAAGAACCTGTTCAAGCGCCGTGCGCCGGGTGATCCGCGCGGTGAGCAGATGATCGCCGCGAATGTCGACACGGTCTTCCTCGTCGCGTCGTGCAACCAGGATTTCAGCGTCGCGCGGCTGGAGCGCTATCTGGTGCTGGCACGCGAGGTCGGGGTCGATGCGGTCGTGATCCTCACCAAGATCGACCTGACGGACACGCCGGAGACCTATGTGGACGCGGTTCGCGCGATCGAGCCCGGGCTGATCGTCGAGACCGTCGACGGCCGCGAACCTGACGCTGTGGCGCGGCTCGCCGCCTGGTGCGGTATCGGCAAGACCGTCGCCTTTCTGGGGTCGTCGGGCGTCGGCAAGTCCACGCTCGTCAATACGTTGCGCGGATCCGCCAGTATCGCCACCCAGGCGATCCGCGAACATGACGGGACGGGGCGGCATACGACGACGGTGCGCCAGATGCACCGGCTCGACCAGGGCGGTTGGCTGCTCGACCTGCCGGGCATGCGCGAACTGCAATTGTCCGACGCGGCCGCGGGCATCGCGGAAGTGTTCGACGACTTTACCCTCGCCGCGCAGGACTGCCGGTTCTCGAACTGCGCGCATGGCGGAGAGCCGGGCTGTGCGGTGCGCGCGGGGATCGACGCGGGCACTTTGACGCCCGAACGCTTTGCGCGCTGGCGTGCGCTGGAAGCGGGCGAGGCCGCCGCCACCGCACGCACGTCCCGACGGCGCTCTCGCTAGCGCCGCGTCGGGGGGGCTGGAAACCGCGGTCGAGGTCGAGAACGGGCGCGACGACGCACTCTTTCCCCATTGCCGGTTCGGTCGGGCGCTCATCACGAACCGCAAGTCGCCGCCCTGTCGGATCTCGTCATCGCGAAGATAGGTGCGGGTGAGGGGACGGCCGTTCAGGGTGACGGACTGGACGTAGCGATTGGCGGTCGAGAGGTTTTCCGTGCTGATCACGAACTGCTTGCCGCCGGGCAGCATCAGCGTCGCCTTGGGCAGGAAGGGGCGGCCGATGACATATTCGTTCGCGCCCGGTGCGACCGGGTAGAAGCCTAGCGCGGTGAAGACGAGCCAGGCAGACATCTGCCCGAGATCGTCGTTGCCACTCAATCCTGCCGGCGTGTCGGCATATTGGCTGGCGACGATCTGCCCCAGCCGCTCCTGCGTCCGCCAGGGCGCCCCGGCATAGCTGTAGAGATAGGCGACATGATGGCTCGGCTCGTTGCCGTGAATATACTGGCCGATCAGCCCGGCGATGTCCTCAGCATGGCTGTAGTCGATCTTCGACAGGTCGAAATCGAACATCGCGTCAAGCTTCCGGATTGTCCTCGCGTCGCCGCCCAGCAGGCGGAAGAGCCCCGCCTGATCCTGCGGTACGAACCAGCTATATTGCCACGCATTGCCCTCCGTATAGTCGGAGCCGTAGTTGATTGCGGTCGGATCGAAGGGGGTGCGGAACTGGCCGTCGGTCTTGCGCGCGCGGAGCCAGCCCGACGATGCGTCGAAGCTGTTGCGCCAGTTGCCCGCCCGCTTCTCGAAGCGCGCGGCGATGTCCGACCGGCCAAGTTTCCGCGCCATCCGCGCGATGGTCCAGTCGTCATAGGCATATTCGACGGTCTTGGAGGCGGCTTCGGGTTCCTTGTCGATCGGCACATAGCCCCGCGCGATATACTCGCCGAGACCGCCATAGCTGGCATGGTCGGCGCTCGCGACCATCGCGTCCAGCGCCGCATTGGCATCGAAGCCGCCAATCCCCTTCATATAGGCATCGGCGATGACGGGTACGGCGTGATAGCCGATCATCGTCCACGTCTCGCGCCCGGCGAACTGCCAGACCGGGAGGATGCCGTCGGGGCTGTGCGTCTGGCTGGCAAGCAGCGAGCGGACGTGTCGGTGTTGGTCTTTTCCGGCTGGATCAGCGTAAGCAGCGGGTGTTCCGCGCGGAACGTGTCCCAGAGCGAGAAGGTCGACCGGACCGTGAAATCGGTCGCCTGGTGGATCTGGTCGTCGGGCCCGCGATAGCGGCCGTCGCGGTCGCTCCAGATGCTCGGCGCGAGCAGGCTGTGGTAAAGCGCGGTGGCGAAGATGCGGCGCATCGGTGCCTCGGCCTCGAACGTGACGGCGCCGAGCGCGGTGTCCCAGGCGGCCTGTGTCTGCGTATGGATATCGTCGAAGCCGCCCGCTTCACCGTCGAGATTGGCGAGCGCGCCGGCTTCGTCGACGCCTGAGATCCCGACCTTCACCTCGAGCGGTTTCGTCAGGACGCCGAAATCGAGACGCGCCTCGAGCGCCTGACCGAGCTTTTCGGCGAGCGCATCGCTGTCGCGGCCCGGCCCCTGGAACCCCTTATAGGGAATGGCGGTCTCGCGGTTGACGAGTGCGTGGCCGGTCAGGGGGGCGGAGAAGCGCATCGCGAAAAAGAGCTTGCGCCCGGGTGCCCATCCGCGGGTTTCGCGAAAGCCGGTCAGGACACCGTCGTCGCGCAGGTGCAGCCCCGACCACAGGATCTTGCCGGGATAATTGTAGAGCGACGAGCGGAGGTCGAGAACGAGATGCGCGGCCTTGCCCGCGGGAAAGCTGTAGCGGTGCACGCCGACCCGCGAGCCGGCCGTCATTTCGGCGCGGATTCCGCGATCGGCGAGCGTGACAGCGTAATAGCCGGGCTTCGCGGTTTCGGTGGCGTGCGAGAAGCGCGATCGATAGCCGGGGGCGGCGGGCGTGCCCGGGTCCATCGGCACGTCGTCGCCGGCGACCGGCATCACCAGCACGTCGCCGAGATCCGAATGGCCGCGCCGGAGAAATGGGTGTGGCTGAAGCCGACGATCGTCGGGTCGTCGTAACGATAGCCTGCGGCGTGCGGATAGCAGTCGCGGAGGACGCAGGAGGTGTCGGTGTCGGGCGAGAGCTGGACCATGCCGAACGGGGCGACGGCGCCGGGGAAGGTATGCCCCTCACCACCGGTGCCGATCAGCGGATCGACCGAGTCGCTAGGTCGCGGCGCAGTCTGGGCGGGGGCGGGGCACACGGCGAGCAGGGCGAGCGCTGATCCGGCGAGGCAGAGACGCTTGAGCATTGGCATGGCGGTCACCCGGTCTGGGAGGGGAAGGGGCTCCGGAGTCTGGGGCCGGAGCGGCAAGGCCGGGTGCTGATACCGGCCGAGTTGAAGACGACAGCATTCAGTTTGCGGCGCGATTTGGCAAGACGGCGCGCCGTCGGCGGACCGCCTGGCAGGATTAGTGCCGGTTCGGCCAAGTCCGGGGCCGCGGCGAATGTTGCGAATGTTGAGACCGAAACGGCATAAATCTGCTCCGCATAATCCATTTGACAATTTACTTTTATAATTGGCAAATAGGCAAGCAAAGACGACGTACCGTGATGATCCGATGAACCGGACGTCCCACCCGAATACGGGGGCAGGCACGCGATCAGCAGGGTGACGTGAAGCGGGCAAGGACGTCCCGCACGCCGAAAAGGGGAAGTCTGATGAGCGCAACCAAGACAATATATGCCGTTCCGTCGCACCGCCGCCGCGCGCTGCGGTTTCTGCTCGCGGGCGCAAGCCTGAGCGCGGCACTGGCCGGGACGGCGCACGCGCAGGAGGTGGCGCCGCCATTGCCCGCAGCCGCCGCGACACCGCAGACCGGCGACACCGGAACGCCCGACGCGGTAACGCCCGCATCGACGGCGACCGCGCCCTCGGGCCAGACGGCGGACACCGCGTCGGCCGTTGCGGGTGAGCAGGATATCGTCGTCACCGCTATCGCCGCTCGATCGAGAAGAGCCTGAACCAGAAGCGCGAAGCCAATGCGTTCGTCGACGTCATCACCGCCGAGGACATCGGCAAGTTCCCCGACAAGAACGTCGCCGACGCGCTGCAGCGCGTGCCGGGCGTCGTCATCACGCGCGACGGCGGCGAAGGCGCGCGCGTCAGCATCCGCGGGCTCCAGTCCGACCTGACGCTGACCTTGCTCAACGGCAACTTCCTGGCCGGCGCGGACAGCGGCGATCCACAGCGGTCGTTCAACTATGTCCTGCTGCCGTCCAGTTTCATCGCCAGCACCGAGGTCTACAAGTCGCCCGAGGCACGGCTGGAAGAAGGCGGTGTCGGCGGCACGATCATCCTCAACACGCGCAAGCCGTTCGACGTCCCGGCCTGGTCAGGCTTCGTCTCGACCGAGGGCACCTATTCGGACACCACCGAAAAGTTCGAGCCGCAGCTCGGCGGCCAGCTGTCGTGGAAGAACGAGGACGAGACGTTCGGCCTGCTGGTCGGCGGCGTGTGGCAGAAGCGGACCAACCGCGAATTGCGCAGCGAGGCGGAAAGCTGGCTGTGGTGGAGCGACCGCGACGCGCAGGGCAATGTCCTGACGCCCGCGACCGACGTCAATGGCAAGCCGTTCGCCAATAACGACGCGATCTCCTATTGGCCGGGGCAGGGCACGACCACGCGCGACGGCACGCATTATTCAGGCTATTGGGCACCGCAGACGGCTTTGTTGCACAAAGGGCGTTGGGATTCCCTGTGAGGGTCAGGAAGCGTAGGTGGGATGGATGCCAAAACCGACCATGCCGAAGTACCGCACGACGAACTGGAGCGAGTATAACGCAGCGCTGAAGCGCCGCGGGTCGCTGGAGGTCTGGTTTGACCCGGGCATGGATTGGCTGGCAGCCCCCGATTGGTCGTCGAGGTCGGCCGATGCGGTTTTCGGACAGCGCGATCAGGGTTTGCCTGACGCTGAAGATAGTGTTCGGACTGCCGCTACGGCAGGTGACGGGACTGGTTGCCAGCCTGCTGAAGCTGGCAAAGCTGGATTGGCCGGTGCCGGATTACACGACGCTATGCCGTCGGCAGAAGACATTGGCGGTGTCACTTGATGGTCGCGCCAGTACGGGTGGTCTGCATTTGCTGGTCGACAGTACCGGGATCAAGATGATGGGCGAAGGCGAATGGAAGACGCGCAAGCACGGCGCTTCCTACCGTCGCCAGTGGCGTAAGGTTCACCTTGGGATCGACGCCGAAACCCTGGAGATCCGGGCCATCGAGGTCACAACCAATGCGATTGGCGACGCCGCGACACTGCCGGATCTGCTGGCGCAAATCCCGACGGACGAACGGATTACGATCGTCGGGGGTGATGGCGCCTACGACACCAGAAAGTGTCGGGCCGCGATCGCAGCCCGGGGCGGCAGACTGCCGGTCATTCCCGTGCGGCCGGGGCGGCCAGCATGGAAGAAGCCGGCGGCCGGCGCCGATGCTCGCAACGAAACGCTACGCGCGATGAAAAGGCTCGGTCGAACAATCTGGAAGAAGTGGAGCGGCTACCATCGCCGCAGCCTGGTCGAGACGAAGATGCACTGCTTCAAGCTGCTCGGCGAGCGCGTCGCATCGCGCACCTTTGATCGTCAGATTACCGAGCTCAAACTCCGTGCCGCAGTTCTCAATCGATTTTCACAAATAGGAACACCGACCACCATCCGCGTTGCATAGATCTCGTCAGTAAAACCATATTTGTGCTTAATTATCTTTGTGCAACAAAGCCGTTCCGATAGCAGATACGCCTGCCGATCGCACAACGGCCGTGGTGCGGATTTTTGCCAGGGACAGTGGAACCTCGACGCCGCGAAATGGCTGTACGATGTACGGAATGACCAAGACAAGTTGCGGACATAGAAGGCTTTTCGGCGGGATGCTGTGAAAGACCTGTCGAGTCCGATGACGGCAGGCGATGGGAGCGGGATGATGACGGACAAGGCTGCAGAAGCGCGACAACTGAACCTCATCACCCTCTTATTCGCAATCCTCGCATTTGGCGGCATTCTCGCGCTGGGCAGTGTCGACGCGAAGACGAAGCAGCAGCGGTACCGGATTGCGAAGACCTACCAGATCTCCGAACGGCAGAAGCTCGAACGCCGGCGCGCCCGTGCCGTGCAGGGGGTGATTGCGGCCACCTCTGCACAGACCGCCCCCTGACAGCTTGCGCATATCCGGCCGGTGAAGCCGGTAGCATGAACTGCCCCGCGCGTTTAACGATGGGGGCATGACGCATCCATTCTACGCGATCCACACGCACGGCCTGATCCGGGTTGCCGCAGCAACCCCGCGGGCGTCGGTCGGGGATACCGCCGCCAATGCCGCGGCGACGATCTCGCTGGCGACGCAGGCGGATGCGCAGCATGTCGACCTCGTCGTCTTTCCCGAACTCAACCTCACCTCCTATGCGCTCGACGATCTGCATCTGCAGACCGCGCAGCAGCGTGCGACGCTGGCGGCGATCGATAGCGTCGTCGCGGCGAGTGCGACGTTGCGGCCGGTGCTGCTGGTCGGCGCGGCGCTGGTGCGCGCGGGGCGGCTGTATAATTGCGCGGTGGTGATTGCGCGCGGTCGCGTGCTCGGGGTCGTGCCGAAGACCTTCCTGCCCAACTACCGCGAATTCTACGAAAAGCGCTGGTTCGCGAGCGGCGCGGGACTGACGGGGCTGTCGATCGATCTCGGCGGCGCGTCCGTGCCGTTCGGTACCGACCTGATCTTTGCGGCGCGCGACCTGCCGGGCTTCGTGATCCATGCGGAGATCTGCGAGGATTACTGGGCCCCCACCCCGCCGTCGACTACGGGTGCACTGGCCGGCGCGCTGATCTGCTGCAACCTGTCCGCGTCGAACATCGTCATCGGCAAGGCGCGCGAGCGCGAGATGCTGGCGGCGGCGCAGTCGGCGCGCGCGGTCTGCGCCTATGTCTATTCCGCGGCGGGCCCGGGCGAGAGCACGACCGAGGTCGCATGGGACGGCCAGGGGCTGATCCACGAGCTCGGCGAACAGCTCGCGCAATCGCGCCGCTTCGCGACCGAGCCGGATCTGGTCGTCGCGGACGCGATTGCGAGCGGATCGCGCAGGAGCGGCTGCGGACCGGCACGTTCAACGACGCGGCGGCGTTTGCGGGGCATCCCGAGACGCGCGTCCGGCGGATCGCGTTCGATCACCTGACCGATCCTGCGGTCGCGGACGCGGGCTCGAACGCGTCGTCCCCCGCTTCCCGTTCGTCCCCAATGATCCCGCCCGCCGCGACGAGGATTGTTACGAAGCGTTCAATATCCAGGTGGAGGCGCTGGCGAAGCGGCTCGAGGCGGCGCACGCCCGCACGCTGGTGATCGGCGTGTCGGGCGGGCTCGACTCGACGCACGCGCTGATCGTCGCGGCCAAGGCGATGGACCGCCTCGGCCGTCCGCGTGCCGACATTCTCGGCTTCACCATGCCCGGCTTCGCGACGGGCGAGGGCACGAAGGCGAATGCCTGGGCGCTGATGCGCGCGCTGGGCATCACCGCGGAGGAAATCGACATCCGCCCCGCGGCGCGGCGCATGCTCGAGGACATGCGGCATCCCTTCGCCGATGGCTCCCCGGCCTATGACATCACCTTCGAGAACGTCCAGGCGGGGTTGCGGACCGATTATCTGTTCCGCCTCGCCAACCAGCGCGGCGGGATCGTGGTCGGCACGGGCGACCTGAGCGAGATGGCGCTGGGCTGGTGCACCTACGGCGTCGGCGACCAGATGAGTCATTATGCGGTCAACGCGGGCGTGCCCAAGACGTTGATCCAGTTCCTGATCCGCTGGTGCATTCGGACCGGCCAGTATGACGCGGCGACCGATGCGATCCTGTCGACGATCGTCGCGCAGGAAATCTCTCCCGAACTCGTCCCCGCGGGGGCGGACGGCGCGCTGCAAAGCACCGAATCGATGATCGGGCCTTATGCGCTGAACGATTTCTTCGCGCATTACGTGATCCGCTATGGCCTCGCGCCGTCGAAGATCGCGTTTCTCGCCTGGCATGCCTGGCGCGATGCGGAGAGCGGGGCATGGCCCGCGGACCTGCCGGCGACTGCGCGCGTCGCCTATGACCTGCCGACGACAACCGCATGGCTCGAAAGGTTTCTTCAGCGCTTTTTCGCGACGAGCCAGTTCAAGCGCTCTGCGCTGCCGAACGGGCCAAAGGTCTCCGCGGGCGGCGCATTGTCGCCGCGCGGCGACTGGCGCGCACCGTCGGATGGAACCGCGCGGGTCTGGATCGACGAATTGCGCTCAGCCGTTCCGCAGGCCGAGCCGGGCGACCTTGCATAAATCGCGTGCCGCGCGCATTATGAAAATCCTATGACAGTGGCTCCACCGGATGGATCGCGCGATCGCCGGATCGAGATCCCATCTAACCTTTGGCTGATTCACCCGGCAGGCCGCGCGCTTTTGCCCCTCGCACTCGCGCGTCGCATCTCGGCGAACACGGTGTCGGTGGCGGGACTGGTCCTGGGGGGCGCCGCTGCGCTGGCCTATACGCATTGGGGCAATCCCGCCTTGGCGCTGGTCGGCCTGGCCCTGTCGATCGGGTGGCTGATCGCCGATGGTCTGGACGGCATGGTCGCCCGCGCGACCAAGACGGCGAGCCCGCTCGGGCGGATGCTCGACGGTCTGTGCGATCACGGCGTGTTCGCGCTGATCTATATATCGCTGGCCCTCACCATCGACACGCCAGAGGCCTGGATCCTCGCGGTTACGGCCGGTGGCGCGCACGCGCTGCAGTCGAACATGTACGAGGGTGAGCGCTCGCGCTTCCATCGCCGGATCCGCGGTGTCGCACTCAACGCGCCGCCCGTGCCGACCGGCAACGCGCTCGTCCGCTTCTATGACGGGGTGGCCGGCAGCATCGACCGGATCGCGATGCCGTTCGAACGCACGCTCGGTCAGGCCAGCGATCCTGTCGCGCTTGGCCAGAGCTATGCCACGCGCGCAGTCGCGCCATTGCGCTTCATGGCCTTGCTAACCGCGAATGTCAGAGTATGGGCGATCTTCGTCGCCTGCTTTGCGGGCAACCCGCGCATCTTCTGGTGGTTCGAGATCGTCCCTCTGACGCTCGTCGCCATCGTCGGGCTCGTCTGGCACCGTCGTGTCGAACGGGCTTTCGTCCGTAATACCACACCGCCGCGATCGAAGACCGCGTCGCGCATGCATCTTTCGTAAGGAACAGGGTCAGTAATGAATAGCATTCGGATCGCCGTGGTCGGCATCGGCAACTGCGCGAGCTCGCTCGTCCAGGGCCTCGAGCATTATCGCGAGGGGGCAAACGACCAGGTCGGCCTGATGCATTTCGACATGGGTGGCTACAAGCCGAGCGACATCAAGGTCGTCGCGGCGTGGGACGTCGATCGTCGCAAGGTCGGCAAGGACGTCGCCGAGGCGATCTTCGCCAAGCCCAACTGCACCGCTGTGTTCGCCCCCAATGTCGGCAACACCGGCACCATCGTGAAGATGGGCAAGACGCTCGACGGCGTCGCCGATCACATGTCCGACTTCAAGGACGACCGCACCTTCCTCCTCGCTGACGCCGCAGAGCCGACGCGTGAGCAGGTCATCGCGGATCTGAAGGCGTCGGGCGCCGACGTGCTGATGAACTACCTGCCGGTCGGTTCGCAGGAAGCGACCGAATTCTATGCCGACTGCGCGATCGAAGCCGGCGTGGCGTTCGTCAACAACATTCCCGTCTTCATCGCGTCGAACCCCGTCTGGGCGAAGAAGTTCGAAGACGCCGGCGTCGCGATCATCGGTGACGACATCAAGGCACAGCTCGGCGCGACGATCGTCCACCGCGTGCTGACCGACCTGTTCGCCAAGCGCGGCGTGAAGCTGGATCGCACCTACCAGCTCAACACCGGCGGTAACACCGACTTCCTCAACATGTCGAACCATCGCCGTCTCGAGTCGAAGAAGATCTCGAAGACCGAAGCCGTCCAGTCGGTCGCGGCCGAGCGCATGGATGACGACAATGTCCATATCGGCCCGTCGGACTATGTCCCCTGGCAGAACGACAACAAGGTCTGCTTCCTGCGCATGGAAGGCCAGCTGTTCGGCGGCGTGCCGATGAATCTCGAGCTGCGCCTGTCGGTCGAGGATTCGCCCAACTCTGCGGGTGTCGCGATCGACATGATCCGTTGCGCCAAGATCGCCAAGGATCGCGGCATCGCCGGCGTGATCGACCCTGCCTCGGCCTATTTCTGCAAGCACCCGCGCACGCAGATGACCGACGATCTCGCGCAGATCGAGGTTGAGCGGTTCATCAAGGCCGCCTGACATGATCGAGACGGCTGTCATCCTCGCCGCCGGGGAGGGCAGCCGTCTTCGCGCCTCGGCGCCCTATAAACCACTCTGCCCGGTCGCCGGCCGCCCCCTCATCGCGCATGCGCTCGAGGGTCTTGCGGAGGCCGGCCTCAAGCGTGCGATCGTCACGCTGAGTTACGGCCGTGACGCGATCGAGGCCTATCTCGCCAGCCGCGCCTGGCCGCTCCGTGTCGAAACCGTCCTTGCGGACCACCGCGAGCCCAATGGCGTATCGGTGCTTGCCGCGACCGAGGCGCTGGCCGGGCAGGACGCGGTTCTCGCGATGTGCGACCACCTCGTCCTCCCCGCGCTGTATAGCCGCATGGCCACCGCCGGATCGGGTAACGGGCTTCGGCTCGGCATCGACCGCCGGCTCGGCCATCCCTGGGTCGACCCCGAAGACGTCACGTGTGTCGCGACCAACGGGTCGGCGATCGTAGCGATCGGCAAGGGCCTCGAACCGCATGACGCCTATGACACGGGCGTTTTTGCGATCTCGCCGCGCCTCGGCGACGCGCTCGCCACGCTGGCGAGTCCCTCGCTGACCGAAGGCGTCCGCATGCTCGCCGCGCAGGACCGTGCCGAGACCGTCGACTGCAGCGATATCGACTGGATCGACGTCGACGACGCAGCCGCCCTAGCACATGCCGAACGCTGGATGAGCCGGGCCGCCTGAACAGGCCCCGGGCTCGTCAGCCCAGCGGGCGATCGAGCGACGTGGGGGGCACGCTGAACCAGCTCGGCCCCGCTTCGGTCATGTGGAAGCAATCCTCGATCCGGATGCCATAGCGCCCGGGGATGTAGATGCCGGGCTCGTCGCTGAAACACATGCCCGCCGCGAGTTTCGTCGCCTCGCCCCGCACCAGATTGACCGGCTCGTGCCCGTCCATGCCGATCCCGTGCCCCGTCCGGTGCGACAGCCCGGGCAGCTTATAGCCCGGACCATAGCCCAGCGCCTGGTAATGCTGCCGCACCGCATCGTCGACGCTGCCCGCGGTCGCGCCGATCCGCGCGGCGGCAAACGCGATCTGCTGGCCGCGTATCGCCTGGTCCCAGGTCTTGCGCTGGTCGGCGGTAGCCGATCCGTGAACCCAGGTGCGCGAGACGTCCGACTGATAGCCCTGCACGGTGCACCCGCAATCCATCAGCACGACCTGCCCGTTCGCGACGCGGTGGATCTCGCGGCTGCCATGCGGATAGGCCGAGGCTTCGCCGACCAGCGCCATCGAGAATTCGGGCGCCCCGCCGAGCTTCCGGGTCGCGGCGGTCATCAGCGCGCCGATCTCGGGACCGGTCATCCCCGTCTCGACGCGCGCATACGTCCAGCGATAGGCCGCGAGCGTGACGTCCGTCGCCGTCTGCATCAGCGCGATCTCGGCAGGCGTCTTGATCATCCGACAACCGCGCACCACCGGATTGGCGGACACGATCCGCGCCTCCGGTACCAGCCGACGCAGCGCGTCGACGGCGAAGAAGCGCATCGTCTCCTCGATCGCGATCGGCCGCGCAATCAACCGGCGATCGCGCAGGAAGCCCGCCACCACCGCGAGCGGGTTCTGATCCTCCTGCCAGACACGGACCTCCGCCGGCACCGCTAGCGTCTCGCGCACCGACGGCTCCTCGAAAAACGGCGTGACGATACAGGGCTGCCCCTCGACCGGCAGGATCGCGGCGGTCAGCCGCTCGCTCCGGCTCCAGCGGACACCGGTGAAATAGAGCATCGACGATCCCGGCTCGATCAGGACCGCGCCGATTCCCGCCGCCTTCATCAGCGCCTGGGCGCGCGACAGCCGGGCGGCGCGCTCGTCCGCATCGATCGGTTTGGCACCCCCCGTGAGATCGGACAGCGCCGACAGGTCGGGCTCGGCGGCGCGCAGCACCGCGCCGATCGACAGCAGCGGGAGCGCGGCGGCGGCACCGAGGAGCGTGCGCCTGGTGGGTAAATCGGGAGAGATTGCCATGCCGGGACGATAGGGTCCTTGACCCGGGCGCCGCAATCCCCTTCCCTCCTGCGCGAGTTTCGGGAGCGTTTAATGGCCAAGCGGCTAACCTATTATATCCTGTTCGGGCTGGTCGCCGGCATGGTCGTCGGCTGGATCCTCAACGCGTCGATTGACGACGGCAGCGCGCAATCCGCCGCGCAGCTGAAGGACATTGCCGGCTATTTCTCGATCGTCACGTCGCTGTTCCTGCGGCTGATCAAGATGATCATCGCGCCGTTGGTCTTCTCGACGCTGGTCGTCGGCATCGCGCATATGGGCGATACCGGCGCGCTCGGCCGCGTCGGCCTGCGCAGCCTCGGCTGGTTCATCTGCGCGAGCCTGTTGTCGTTGACGCTCGGCATGATCCTGGTGAACGTGCTGCAGCCAGGCGTCGGCCTCGCGCTCGCCATCCCGCCGGCGACCGCGTCGAGCGGCGTCGACCGAGCCGCATTCGATCTCGCCAAGTTCATCACCCATATCGTTCCCGACTCGATGATCTCGGCGATGGCGAGCAACGAGATTCTTCAGATCGTCGTCTTCTCTGTGTTCGTCGGCGTCGCGATAACCGCGGTCGGCGAAAAGGCCGCCCCGCTCGTCAAGGCGATCGAGGCGCTCGTCGCGGTGATGCTGCAGATCACGAATTACGTGATGCGGTTCGCGCCGTTCGCGGTGTTCGCCGCGGTGACCGCGACGCTCGCCGAACGGGGCCCGAGCATTCTCGGCGATCTCGGCTATTTCATGCTGACCTTCTATCTCGGGCTGGCGCTGCTCTGGCTGATGCTGATCGGCATCGCCTTCCTGCTCATCGGTCCGCGGACGCGGCTGCTGGTGCGCTATATTCGCGACCCGCTGATCCTCGCCTTCTCGGCCGCGTCATCGGAGGCGGCCTATCCGCGCACGCTCGAGGCGCTCGACCGGTTCGGCGTGCCGCCGCGGATCGCCAGCTTCGTGTTGCCGCTCGGCTATTCGTTCAATCTCGACGGGTCGATGATGTACATGACGTTCGCGTCGCTGTTCATCGCCCAGGCCTACGGCATCGACATGCCGATCGGGCAGCAGATCGCCATGCTGCTCGTCCTGATGGTCACGTCGAAGGGCATTGCCGGCGTGCCACGTGCCTCGCTGGTGGTGATCGCCGGGACGCTGTCGATGTTCAAGATCCCGGAGGCCGGCATCCTGCTCATCCTCGCAGTCGATCACTTCCTCGACATGGGCCGATCGGCGACCAACGTCATCGGCAATGCGGTCGCCGCGACCGTGGTCGCAAAATGGGAGGGCGGGCTCGACGAGCGCGAACCCGCCGACCGCGACCCGCCGCACGCACCGACCGGGCATGGCCCGAAGGTGAATGTCGACAGCTATGAGAAGATCAAGCCCGGCCAGGCCTGAGCGGCACGGGACGTCAGGAGGCGGTCGGCCCGCCCGCCTCTTGGCGTGTGCCCGGGTCAGGCATAGGCATAGGGGCCGCCCTTTTGCAGGCCCGCCTGATAGGCCGGTCGCGCATGAACCTTGCCGAGCCAGGCGATCGTCGCGGGGCGTGATTCGTCGAGCCCCGCACGGCTGCGCGCCGCTTCGAGCGGAAAGCTCATCATGATGTCCGCCGCGGTCATCTGATCGCCGGCAAACCAGGGGCGTTGCGAGAGCTCTGCCTCGACGTAATCGAGATGGACATCGATCATCGGCTGGATGCGCTTCAGCGCGATCTTCCCCATCACCGGAATCTTCGCGAGCACCAGCTTGAGCAGCAGCGGCGGCATCATCGAGCCTTCGGCATAATGCAGCCAGAACCGATAGCGCAGCGCATCCGCGCGCTTGGCGGGGGCCCCGAGCCGACCGTCCGCCTTGTCGACGAGATACTCGACGATCGCGCCGGTTTCCGCCACGACCCGGCCACCTTCGACGTCGCGATCCTCGATCACCGGCGACTTGCCGAGCGGATGGACCGCCTTCAGTTCCGGGGGTGCGAGCATCGTCTTCGGATCGCGCGCATAGCGCTTGATCTCATAGGGCAGCCCAAGTTCCTCGAGCATCCACAGGATCCGCTGCGATCGCGAGTTTTCGAGATGGTGGACGGTGATCATGGCAGGCTCCCTTGGCTGTCGCGCGCCGGGTGCGCCGTCCATATCCAGGCGGCGGCCGGAAATTCGACCGCATCCCCGGTCAGACGATCGACGCACGCGCTGGTCAGACGCGCCAGCGCCCGTTCGCGTTCCGCGCCGTGCGTGTCGCGGATCCGCGACGCCGCGGGGCCGATCCGGCGGAGATAGTCGACCGCGTCCGCCACCGGATCCGCGCCGCCTCCCGCGCGATAGCCGAAGTCGACACGCTGTGGTGTCGTCGCGCGCCACCCGGCCTGCTTCAGCAGCTCCGCGACATAGGCGGGATCGGCAAAGGCAAAGGGCCCCGGCGCGGTCATGGCCCCCGTCGGTCCGGATGCGTCATCCGCACCCGCAACGGTTTCCACCGCCCAGCGATTGGCTGCACGCTCGGCAAAACACGAGAAGACGAGCGCGGCGCCGGGGGCGGCGGCCTTAGCGAGCAGGGCAAAGGCGGCCACCGGATCGGCGAAAAACATGACCCCATGCCGCGAGACATAGAGGTCGATCGGCGCATGCGTCTCGACGCTCGCCGCGACGTCGGCGCAGCGGAACACGACATTGGTCAGGTGCCCCGCGCGGTGGTTCGCCACTGCGATCAGCGTCGGCGAAAGATCGATGCCGATCACTTGCCCGTCCGGCAGCGCCTGCGCGCTGGCCAGCGACGTGGCGCCGGCGCCGCAACCGATATCGACAACAGTACGAGTCTGCGGGCCTGCCGCCGCAAGGATCGCGGCGTTTAGTACGGGCGCAAGCCCCTCGAAGCTGCGGTCGGTACGGCGCCATTCCGTGGCCCAGGTGTCGCCGACGCGTCCGGTCCAGTCTCGATCACTGGTCATGATTGGCCATATCGCATGGTCGAACTCCCGTCTGTGCGCACAAGATCAGCTCTTGTGGCGCGTTTGACGCAAGTCGTGAAGCATATGCCCGCTAGGGCTCACTGGATTTCCGGACGATCGCCCAACACGCGTCCCGCTGCGGCCCATCAGCTCAACCAGGCGAGACGAGACCCGCCCGAACCATCAGCCTGGACGCTGCCTCGCCCTGTCACAGGACGCGGAGCCCTTCCCCGCGAGGAAAAGGGCTCCGACTCTCACTCAGGCGTCGTCTTCGGCGTCGGGACCGACCATCATTTCCTCGGCGACCTTGTCGGTGCGCGCGCGGATCTGCTTTTCAAGACGATCGGCGGTCTCGGGATTGTCCTTGAGGAAGGTCTTCGAATTCTCGCGACCCTGACCAAGCCGGACGCTGTCATAGCTGAACCACGCACCCGATTTCTCGACCAGCCCGGCCTTCACGCCGAGATCAAGGATCTCGCCGAGCTTGGACACGCCCTGCCCGTACATGATGTCGAATTCGACCTGCTTGAACGGCGGCGCGACCTTGTTCTTGACGACCTTCACGCGTGTCTGGTTGCCGGTGACCTCGTCGCCCGCCTTGACCGCACCGATGCGGCGAATGTCGAGACGGACCGAGGCGTAGAACTTCAGCGCGTTGCCGCCCGTCGTCGTCTCCGGGTTGCCGTACATGACGCCGATCTTCATGCGGAGCTGGTTGATGAAGATCACCATGCAACGCGACCGGCTGATCGAACCGGTCAGCTTGCGAAGGCTCTGCGACATCAGGCGCGCCTGAAGCCCGACATGGCTGTCGCCCATCTCGCCCTCGATTTCGGCGCGCGGCACGAGTGCTGCGACCGAATCGACGACGAGTACGTCGATCGCGTTCGAGCGGACCAGCGTGTCGACGATCTCGAGTGCCTGCTCGCCGGTGTCCGGCTGCGACACGATCAACTCGTCGATGTTGACGCCGAGCTTCTTGGCATAGACCGGGTCAAGCGCATGCTCGGCGTCGACGAACGCGGCGGTGCCGCCATTCTTCTGCGCTTCGGCAATGACGTGGAGCGCGAGCGTGGTCTTGCCCGAGCTTTCCGGACCGTAGATCTCGATCACGCGGCCACGCGGCAGGCCGCCGACACCGAGCGCGATGTCGAGCCCGAGCGAGCCGGTCGAGATCACCTCGACCTGCATCGTCTCCTTCGAGCCCAGACGCATCGCCGAGCCCTTGCCGAACGCGCGGTCGATCTGCGCGAGTGCGGCATCGAGCGCCTTTTGCCGGTCGTTGGTTGCTGTTGCCATGCCGGTGTCGATCACTTTCAGATTAGCGGCCATCGATAAGCTCCCATCGCTAAAGCAAGCGCGCGTGCCATTCAACGCGTCAAACGCCATGTATTGCTTTTGTTCTCACGGAACAAGTGCGGAACATCCGGGAATGTGAAAAAGGGCGGCCGCCTTTCGGTGACCGCCCTCCCATCATGGGTCCGCTTCGGCGTCTTGGGAGAAACCTTGGGCCGGTCGGCAAACCGTGGCGCCGATCCGGTAGTGGACATCCCGATTTGACGCTTCCGACTGGTGCGATGCAATCGATTTTATAGCGTCCGGAGTCCCAAAGCCGAACAGTTTCGAAGCGGCAGTTGAACTGTGTTCAGCGCAGCGTGCACGCCAGCGTCCACCAGCCTTGCGCAGCGGCATCCGTCGCCGCGGAATCACGGGCCGCGATGCTGTCGAACAGCGCAAAGCAGGTCGCCCCCGATCCCGACATGCGCGCGAGCAGCACGCCCGGCGCTGCGTCGAGGAGCGCGCGCACCCGGGCAATCTCCGGCGCGATCGCGCAGGCCGGCGCCTCGAGGTCGTTCCGCCCGGCAATCGCGCGTTCGAGCAGCGGCCCCTTGCCGAGCGGCCCGCGGTCGATCCCGTCCCACGCGCCAAATACCGCCGCGGTCGACACCGCCACGCGCGGATTGACGCACAGCAACGGCGTTCCCGCCAGCCCGTCGACCTCGACGAGCGTGTCGCCGCGCCCGGTCCCGAACGTCGTCCGGTTGACGAGGCACGCGGGCACGTCCGCACCCAGTCGGGCGGCAATGTCGTGGAGAGCCGGATCCTGCACCGCGACGCCGTGCAACCGCGCCAGCGCGCGCAGCGTCGCCGCGGCATCGGCGGAGCCGCCACCGATCCCCGATGCGATCGGCAGTCGCTTGTCGAGCGTGATCGCGTGGTGCGCGGCGATCCCGAACGTCGCGACGAACGCGTCCGCTGCGGCCGTCACGAGGTTGCCGTCCCATGGCGCGGCGTCGGTGCCCCCCCGCCGCCGGACGCAATGCCGCGGCGAACGGCCCGATGATGGCAAAGCTGTCCGCGTCCGCCGTGCGCACCGTGACGACGTCGCCATGCTCGGCAAAGGCAAACAGCGTCTCGAGCTCGTGATAGCCGTCCGCGCGGCGGTGACGCACATGCAGCGCGAGATTGATCTTGGCAGGTGCGGTTTCGGTCGTCGTCGGCATCGGGGTCTCGGGATCAGGGGTCAGCGGCGCGCAGCGATCGGCAGGCCGGTGTCGATCTTCGCGGCGATGCGCGCGCGCTCCTCGGCATCGCCGGTGACGATCGCGGCCTGCCACGCATAGCGCGCCTCGTACCGTCGGCCCATGCTCCAATAGGCATCACCGAGATGATCGCCGATTTCGGCATTGGTCGGCTCCGCCTGCGCGGCACGCTCGAGCAAGGGCAGTGCGCGTCGCGTATCGCCGGCGCGGTGATAGGCCCAGCCGAGCGAGTCGGTGACGGACGGATTGGCGGGATCGAGCCGGCTCGCCCGCTCGAGCAGCCGGATCGAGCCCGCGATGTCGTCGCCATGCTCGACCTGCGCGAATCCCAGATAATTCAGCGCGAGCGGTTGCGTCGGGGCGAGGGCAACCGCCTTGCGGAGCGCGACGCGCGCCTCGGGCCAGCGCCCCGCCTGATCGAGCGCCCCGCCATATTGCAGCCACGCCCCCCAGCC
>NZ_JRVI01000285.1:0-1287 GCF_000783375.1 Sphingomonas sp. Ant20 | reverse complement strand
ATCGCCGCTGCTGGTCGGTCGATCCCGCCGCGCTGACTGCGGCCAGTCCCGCCACCCGGTCGCCGGTAAGCCTTGCCGTGCGGGGGACCGGCAGCGTCGCGGAGGCCGCTGCACTCGCCGCCGCGGGGCAAGGCGCGCGGCTGCTGACCCTTCGCCATATTTCGCCGTGCCGACGCGCGACCTGCGCCATTGCCCAAGGATTTCGACCATGACCGTGCATTTCATCGGTGCGGGGCCGGGTGCGCCCGACCTGCTGACATTGCGGGGGCGCGACCGGATCGCGATGTCGCCGGTGTGCCTTTATGCCGGGTCGCTGATCCCGGAGGCGCTGCTCGAGCATTGTCCGCCGGGTGCGCGGATCGTCAACACCGCGCCGATGGACCTCGACCAGATCATGGCCGAGATCGTCGCCGCGCACGCAGGGGGGCAGGACGTCGCGCGGCTGCATTCGGGGGATCTGTCGATCTGGTCGGCGATGGGCGAGCAGCTGCGGCGGCTGCGCGCGCTGGACATTCCGGTGACGATCACCCCCGGCGTCCCCGCCTTTGCCGCTGCCGCCGCCGCGCTCGAGGTCGAACTGACCTTGCCCGAACTGGCGCAGTCGGTGGTGCTGACGCGGACGCCGGGACGGGCAAGCTCGATGCCGCCGGCCGAGACACTTGCCGCGTTCGCCGCGACGCAGGCGACGCTGGCGATCCACCTGTCGGTGCACAATCTGGCGCAGGTCGTCGCGGACCTGCTGCCCGCTTATGGCGGCGACTGCCCGGTCGCAGTGGTGTGGCGCGCGAGCTGGCCCGACGAGCAGATCGCCCGCGCGACGCTGTCGACGATCGAGGCGGCGATGACGGGGCGACCCGAGCGGACCGCGCTGATCCTGGTCGGGCGCGTGCTGGCGCCGGGTGATTTCGCGACGAGCAGCCTGTACGCGCAAGGATATGACCGGCGGTTCCGGCCGCAATCGGCGGAGTCCCGGTTCGCAGGAGACAAGCCATGACGCGCGGCGCCACGCCGGGCCTGCTCGTCGCAGCGCCCGCGTCGGGGACGGGGAAGACGACGGTGATGCTCGGGCTGTTGCGCGCGCTGCGCGATGACGGGATCGCGGTGCAGCCGTTCAAATGCGGGCCCGACTATATCGACCCAGCGTTTCACCGCGCGGCGAGCGGGCGCGCGTCGTTCAACCTCGACAGCTGGGCCATGACGGGGCCGCGGCTCGACGGGATCGCGGCGCGCGGCGACGATGCGGACATGACGCTGGCCGAGGGGTCGATGGGGCTGTTCGACGGGGTG
>NZ_JRVI01000284.1:0-1175 GCF_000783375.1 Sphingomonas sp. Ant20 | reverse complement strand
AACCCCGCGAGCCGCCCCGCGCGTCCGCGACGTCCGCATCACCGCCCCGCCAGGATCTGCCGCAGCAGGCCGCGCAGCACCGGCGTCACGACGGCAAGCCCCGCCTCGACCACCGCCTCCCCCAGCCGCTCGCGCGTCAGCCCCTCGGGGCAATCACGCAGGCAATGCCAGAACAGCGCGACCATCTCGCCAACCCCCAGCTTCCCCTCCGCCGCCCGCTCGACCAGCGCGAACAAAGGCCCCAGCTCCTCCTCCGCCGCCACCAGCGCCGCAAAACTCGGCCGCACCACGAGGGTCTCCCCGGAGACCCGCAGCGCCCCTTCGCCCCGCACACTATTCGCCACATCGCTCATGAAATTTCTCCAAAACCCCTCTCCCCCCGGGGGAGAGGGAGGGGCCCACGCGCCCTTGCGCGTGGGAGGGTGAGGGCAAGTGAGGCCAAGGACCCCGATCCCGCGCCCCCCCCGTCATCCTGACGAAAGTCAGGATCCAGAGCCGCACAGGACGACGCTCGTGACCCTGGATCCTGACTTTCGTCAGGATGACGGAAATGGGTCAGGACGAAGGTGACTCAGCACCACGCAAACAGGGAAATCCTCACCCCGCCACCACCGCCCCCGAACTCTCCAAGCTCAGCGTGTAGGATCGCTCCCCATTGAAATCCCCGGCATAATCCAGCCGCGACACGAGGAACCGGCCCGTCATCGTGTCGCCCCCTCGAACGCCAGCCGGTAATCGTCGAGCACCCCCGACAGCGCACTGGCCTTGATCCGAAGCTCCGCTGCCGAGCCCGTGAACACCCCCGCCCCCGATACCGAGACGCTGCGCACCCCCGCCCCCCGACAGCAATTGCCGCCAGCCGCCCGAATCCTTCGTCGTCACCACGATCGCCTCGCCGTTCACCGACATCTGCGCGTCCGCAGCCCCGCCACCGTCGCATAGACGGGCGTCGCCGCGCCGTTCCCGACCTTCAGCAGGAACGCGCTCCCCTTCTCCACCGCCATGTCCGTCTCCCCCTTCAGCTCTCGCGGTACATCCGCACCAGAAACTCGCTCGTGCCCCGCCACCGCTCGCCGACGCGCAGCACGCGCGAGCGCAGCATCTGCACGCGCACCAGCCGCCACCCTTCGCCCAGATCCGCGTCGAGCGCCTCGACCGCCTCCTCCGCCGCCGCC
>NZ_JRVI01000283.1:0-1244 GCF_000783375.1 Sphingomonas sp. Ant20 | reverse complement strand
CGCTCAGGCCTCGCCCGAGGCGCTCGCCGCCGACCGCCGCCGGCTGATGGACGACATGGGGTCGTTGTTCAAAGCGCTCGCGATCACGTCGCCCGGCTGGCCCAACCCGGCCGCCTTCGCGTGATCACCTATCGCGACGCAGTCCCCGCCCGACGGCCCGCGCTCGCCGCGATGGCGCGCGCGTCGTTCACCGAGACGTTCGGCACGCTCTACCGCCCGCAGGATCTCGCCGCCTTCCTCGACCAGGCGTTCGGGCCGCAGGGCCTGCCGTCGCAGATCGGCGACCCCGCCTTCCGCATCCATGTCGCGCTCGACGAGGGTGCGATCGTCGGCTTCGCCAAGACCGGCCCGGTCGCCTTCCCCCGGCGACTGGCCCGCCACCGCGGTCGAGCTCTACCAGCTGTACGTCCGCGCCGACCGGCACCGCGCCGGCGTCGGCCCCGCGCTGATGGACTGGGCGCTCGCCACCGCGCGCGCCGACGCCCGGACCGAGATGATCCTCAGCGTCTATGTCGACAACCACCGCGCCCACCGCTTCTACCAGCGCTACGGCTTCACCGAGATCGGCCGCTACGTCTTCATGGTCGGCGAGAAGGCGGACGACGACCGCATCATGCGCCTGGCGCTATGAGGCGGCACCTCCACCCCAACCTCCACCCCGCGAAGGCCGGGGCCCAGTTGGGAAGGCCCAGCTAATGAAACGCCGCCCCCCGTTACTACCGTCCCCCCAACTGGACCCCCGGCCTCCGCGGGGTGGTGCCGGAATTCAACCAGGAAATCCGTGCAGCCTCACCCCCAGACCCCCACCCCCGGCGAAGGCCGGGGCCCAGTTGGCACGTCCCCGGTAATGAAGCGCCACCCCCCAGTTACAACCGTCCCCCCAACTGGACCCCCGGCCTCCGCGGGTGGTGCCAGAGCTTAAGCAGGACACACGCGCATGACTGACACCACCGCCCCCACCCCCATCCGCGCAAAATCGCTCGCTCCCATCCCCCACGGCTTCCTCACCCGCACCGGCGGAGTCTCGACCGGCGCCTATGCCAGCCTCAACACCGGCACCGGCTCCGACGATTCCCCCGCCGCGATCGCCGAAAACCGCCGCCGCGCGACCGACGCCGTCCTCCCCCGGTGCGCAGCTCGTCGGCCTCTACCAGATCCACTCCGCCGAGGCGGTGACGATCACCGCCCCCCGTCGACGACACATTCCGTCCGCGCGCCGACGCGCTCGTCACGACCGCCCCGGG
>NZ_JRVI01000282.1:0-2552 GCF_000783375.1 Sphingomonas sp. Ant20 | reverse complement strand
ACGCGTACGCCCTTCATGTCGGTCGCGCCGAGCCCGCGCTGCGCCGCCGCCTTGACGCCCAGATAGATGCCGAGCGCCGTGTACGGCCCCGGATCGCCGCCCGCCGCACCGCTCGCGACCGGCAGGCCCGATACGTAGCGCGTCTGGGTCGCGATCACCTTCATGCGCTCTTCGGACATGCCGACGTCTTCGGCGGTCACATAGCGGCCGCCGAGCGATTCGACCGCGCGGCCGAACGCCTCGAGCTGTTCGGTGGTGATCACGTCGCCGGGCTTGGCCGCGAGGACCACGCCCTTGCCGCCGCCCAGCTCAAGCCCGGCCATCGCGTTCTTGAAGCTCATGCCGCGCGACAGGCGCAGCGCGTCGGTCACCGCGCGGCCATTGTCCGCATAATGCCAGAAGCGGGTGCCGCCAGCCGCGGGGCCGAGCTTGGTCGAATGCAGCGCGATGACGGCGCGGAGACCCGAAACCGGATCGGTGAAGACGTGAACGCCCTCATGGTCGTCGAAATCGGGAAGGTCCCAAACCGCTGTCATCGCCGGCTCCATCAGGAAGAAGAAAATTGCTTAAACCTGAAATATTATTTTCCGGCCGGTTTTACCAGCACAAAGCGGCGCAAGGCCAAGCAGTTGGGAAAATAATGGGGCGACCGACGGGACTTGAACCCGCAACATCCGGCATCACAAGCCGACGCTCTAACCAATTGAACTACGATCGCCGCGAAGGCCCGTGCCCCTAAGCGGGCTGTCCGTGTCCGTCAAGCGCCGCGATCATGCGCGGCGTCGAATGTCGTCAAAAACTGCCTTCGATCGCCTGGCTATAGCCGCCCGCCCCGCGCACGAAGCCGATCGATTCGAGCCGCTGCTGGACGATCGGGTCGGTCGGTTGCAGCGTCAGCACCGCGCGGTAGCGGCCCGTGCCGTCGATCCGCAGCGTGATTCCCTCGGTCCCCGCCTGGCTGGCGAGCGGCACGATGAGCGCGTCGCCCTCGCATTTGGGCGTACCGCTGACCGACTGCGGCAGCGTGATCCCCGCCACCTCGCCGCCCAGCGTCGCGCGCACCCGCCCCTCGGCACGCTCGCACTGGCCGTCGGCAAACCGCACGGTCACGCCGTCGAGATCGAGCGTGGTGACCGGCACCGGCGCGAACACGGTGCCGGTCGGGATCGTCGCGGTCAGATCATCGACGCCGAACCCGTGACGGCTGACGCTCGCCGATCCGCGCAGCGGTCGAGGGTCGGTTTCGGGGCCGGCCAGCACGATCCGCGCGCGACCCGCCAGCAGCGGCAAGGGCGCGAGCCGGGCATGGAGGTTGCCGAGCGACACCTCGCCGAACCGCGCATCGGTCAGCGTCGCCCCCCAGATCGTGCCCGTCACGCGGCGCGCGACGAGGCCCGCATCCTCGATCCCGACCCAGCCGAGCGCGGCGCGCATCGGCAGGAACACGATCAGTGCGAGCAGCAGCATGCCGCCGAACATCGCGGTCGGGCCGGTCCGCAACCGGATCCGCGTGACGCGGCGTGCGCCGACGCCCACGAAGCGTGCGCTGTCGCTCATGCGGCGCGCGCCTTCAACGTCATCGTCACGCTCACCGTACGGTCACCCTTGTCGGTCATGGTCAGCGCGTCGACCAGGATGCCCGCGCGCTCGAGCCGCGCGAGCCATGCGGTCAGCGCGCCCGGCCGCGCCGACGGCATCACGATCCGCACCCGGTCCGCGCCCTCCTGGTCGAGACTGGTGATCGCGAACCCCGCGAGGTCCGCCTGGGTCCGCACGATCGCATCGAGCGATCCGGTCAGCGGCGTGGGCCGCGATCGCTGCGCGTCGCGGAGCAGCGCGACCATCGCCTGCGTCTCGCCGAGCCGGGTCACGGCGTTGGCATGGCGTTCGCGCGCGCTCGACAGGCCGTCGCCGACCGGGCGGATCACCGCGCCCCAGAGCAGGGTCAGCACCGCAAGCGCCGCCATCACCAGCAACAGCCGCTTCTCGCGCAGCGATCGCCCTTCGAACCAGTGCCGCAACCCGGTCATGCGCCCTCGCTCCCGCCTGCACGGCCCGCCGTGATCGTGAATTCGCCCGACACGCGCCCTGCCGCCGCCTGGAAGACGCCCGCCTGAACCGCAAAGCCGGCACGCTCGAGCGCACTCCTGAGATCGGTCGCCAGCGCCTCGCGCTCGACCGCGACGCCCAGCCGGACAGTCCCGTTCGGCTGGAAGTCGAGCGCGGTGATCTCGCTGCCCGGCGTCGCCTGGACCACGGCAAAGATCGTGGCGGTGGTCGTGCTGAAGCCCAGCCCCGGCCCGCGCACGCGCGACAGCCGTTCGCCAAGCTGGCGCCCGGCATCGTTCACCGTCTCGCCGCGTGGCAGGCCGGAGCGGGCGACCTGTTCGGTCTGCGCCTCGATCATGTCCGCGCCGAAGCTGTATTTTGCGATCCGGACCAGCGTGATCGCCAGCGTCACCGCGAGGATCAGCCCCGACAGCACCGCCAGCCGCCGGATCAGCGCCCAGTCGAGCGCGAATCGCCGCCGCCGCGCGAACATCCCCTGCCGC
>NZ_JRVI01000281.1:0-16679 GCF_000783375.1 Sphingomonas sp. Ant20 | reverse complement strand
GCGGGGGGCGTCGCGGGGGGCGTGTCGACGCTGGCGGCTGAGCCGGTCGCGGTCGCCGACGACATCGTCGTCAACGGCTATCGCCGCAGCCTGCTCGCCGCGCAGGAGCTCAAGCGCCGCGCGGTCGGACCGAGGACAATATCGTCGCGTCGGACATCGCCGCCTTTCCCGACCTCAATCTCGCCGAAGCGCTGCAACGCGTCCCCGGCGTCGCGATCACCCGCGACACCGGCGAAGGCCGCCAGATCGCGCTGCGCGGGCTCGGCCCCGATTTCACGCGCACCCAGCTGAACGGCATGGAAGTGCTCGGCAACACCGCGTCGGGGATGGACAATCGCGGCAACGTCAGCCGCAGCCGCGGCTTCGACTTCAGCCTGTTCGCGTCCGAGCTGTTCAACCGCGTCAGCGTGCAGAAGAGCTATGCCGCCAATCAGGACGAGGGCGGCATCGCCGGGACGGTCCAGCTCTTCACGGCCAAGCCGTTCGACTATGACGGGCAGAAGATCGTGCTGTCGGCCAAGGGCCAGACCAACGACCAGACCAGCGGCATCACCCCGCGGCTCGTCGGGCTGTTCTCGCAGCGCCAGGGCGATTTCGGTGCGCTCGTCTCGGTCGCCTATTCGAAGATCCGCAACAACGAATATGGCTATCGCAACTGGAACTGGGGCAAGGTCACCTACGGCGCGAACAATATCGGGCCCGAGATCGATGCGGCGACACGCGCGCTGCTGCGCGGCGGCACGATCTTCGCACCGCAGGCGCAATCGCCCTCGACCTGGTACACCGACCGCGAGCGGATCGGCGTCACCAGCGCGCTGCAATATCATCCGGGCGATCGGTTCAAGCTCGATGTCGACCTGCTCTACGGACACCTCGCCGACAAGCGTGACGACTGGGCGATCGCGGCGGGCGGCTATAACGCGCTGACCGGCAATGTCAGCGGGACGCAGGTCATCCGCTCCGCGACGATCCAAGGCAATTCGCTCGTCGCCGCCAGCTATACCGGGATCGACCAGCGGACCGAACATCACCGGGTCGAGAACCAGACCGACTTCTATCAGGCGGTGGCCAATGCCGAATGGAAGGTCGGCGATCGCCTGACGCTGACCGCGCTCGCCGGCTATCAGAAGTCGGCGTTCGCGCAGCCGACGTTCGACAAGATCTTCCTGCAGGCGCGCAACACCGCGTTCAGTTTCGACATGCAGCCGACGATCCCGGTCAACACCTATGGCTTCGACCTGACCAAGCCGGCGAACTGGAACGTCCAGCGGCTGGTGACGCAGGAAAACACGATCGACAACGCCTATCGCAACGGCCAGCTCCAGGCGGTCTATACGGTGTCGCCGATCCTGAAGCTCGAGCTCGGCGGCGAGTATAAGCGCTTCACCAACAGCGGGTACCAGTATCTCACCAACATCTTCTACGGGACGCAGGCGACCAGCGACCGCGCGGTGCCCGACGCGCTGAAATACGTGATCAACCGCGACAGCCTGATTCCCTATATCGGCGGCGACGTCGCGGGCATCTACGCGCTGCTCGGCAACAACCGGAACCTGACCGCGGCGAACCTGACCGCGGGCAGCGACTTCCGTATCCGCGAGACGAGCTGGGCGGGCTTCACGCAGCTCGATCTCGATACCGAACTCGGTTCGATGCGGCTGCGCGGCAATGCGGGCGTGCGCTATTACCATACCGCGCTCGTCTCGAGCGGGTCGCTCGCGACCGCGACCAACGGCGTCACGGTGCTCCAGCCCGTGACGGTCAAGACCAGCAACGACGACTGGCTGCCCGCGCTCAACATCGCGCTCGACCTCACGCCCAAGCTGATCGCGCGCGCGTCGGCGAGCCGCAACGTCAACCGTCCCGGCCTGCCGCAGCTTGCCGCCGCGGGCACGCTGACGGTCGCGCCGTTCGGCGGCACGGTGTCGGTCGGCAACCCCAACCTCCAGCCGTTCCGCTCGACCTCGGTGGAAGGCGGGCTGGAATATTATATGGATCGCAACGGCTTCGCGTCGGTCGGCGTGTTCTGGAAGGATCTGGCGAGCTTCATCACCTCGGAGACGTCGCAGGTGCCCTACAGCGCCACCGGCTTCCCGGTCTCGCTGCTGCTGCCGGGGCAGGACGGCACCACGCCGTACAACTATACGCGGCCCGTCAATGGCGACGGCGCCAGCATCCGCGGGGTCGAGGCCGCGGTCCAGCACGACTTCACCTTCCTGCCCGCGCCGTTCGACCATTTCGGCGTGGTCGCCAACGGCACCTGGATCGATGGCGACCAGAAGGCGATCTACAACGGCGTCGCCCAGACCATCCCGCTGTTCAACCTGTCGAAATGGGCCGCCAACGCGACGCTGTATTTCGAGACCGAGCGGTTCGGCGCGCGCGTCTCGACCGCCTATCGCAGCCGCTACATCACCGGCGCGGGCAGCAACGCCAATGTCGGCGACGGCATCCGGCCGACCAACAACGTCGATTTCCAGATCCGCTACAGCCCGGTCGAGAATCTGCGTTTCGTGATCGAGGGCATCAACGTCACCAACCGGCCGATCGAGCAGTTCGCCGATCTCAGCGCCGACCGGACGCTCGTCTACACGCGCAGCGGCCGCATCTTCACCTTCGGCGTGACCACCAGCTTCTGACCTTCGCGTCCGCGGCGCTCCCCGCCGCGGACGCGGGCGTACGGCGTATCTCCACACAGCTGCCACGGGAGTTTGCATGAAAAGCCAAGCTACATTGTTGTCCGCCGTCGGCCTGGCCGCGGCGCTGCTGGCATCGCCCGCGTTCGGACAGGGCTGGCCGTCGCCGGTTGCGCCGCTGCCCGAACGCGCCACCGCGCTCGACAAGCGCTTCCAGCCCGCGGTCGACTTCGACACCGACGTCTGTTTCAACGTCCCCGCGGTCGACGCGTCGGGCGCGATCAGCCCGGCCGCCTCGACCTATGCGACGCGCCCGCCGGCATCGTGCCGCGCCGCGAACTACCGCACGCAGAGCAACGTCTATGCGCGCAGCCGCTGCAACAACGGCTATTGCGGGCGGGTCTACAGCTATTTCTGGCAGTCGGACTTCTCGCATGCGTTCGACTGGGAATCGATCATCGTCTGGACCACCGACCAGGGCACGAGCAGCCGGGTCGTCGGTGTCACCCGCGGCGATCACGGCGATTGGGATACGCGTCCGACCAGCGGCGGCCAGCTCCGCTTCGTCAGCGATGCGAGTGGCGAACACGTCAAGCTCGTCTTCCATTACGAGACCTGGGGCTTTTCGCACCTGTGGCGCTTTTCCAAGACCGACGGCGGCGACGAGCCGGCCGAGAACGGTACCGGCCAGTGGCTCATCCAGCCGCTGGTGAGCTGGAACGGCTATCCGTCGGTCGCGGTCCGCAACGCGGTGTCGAACTACGACTTCAAGGGCGCGAACTTCGACAACAAGGAAGCGCGCTTCGCCAGCATGCTGGCCGCCGCCAATGCCGGCGGCATCGCGCCGGGGTTCAATGCGAATGTCGATGCCGGCAGCAATTCGCCGGGCTGCCGTCGGGCTCGACGCTCTGTTGATCCAGCCCCGCCCCGCGCCGCCAATGGCGATGCGGGGCGGCACCGGAGGCCGCATGCCACTGCGCCCCGTCCGTCCTTCACCGTTGTTCGGCTGGATCGCGGCGGCGATCATGGTCGCGCTGTTCGGTGCGATCGTCGTCGGCTGGCGCCAGCGGGAGCGCGACGTCGCAGCGACCGCGATCGCCGTCGTGCGGGCCCCGACCATCCCCGTCGCCAGGATCCCGCCATTACCAGAGGCGAGGCCGACCACGGTCGCACCGGTCGCCGCGAACGTCGCGGCCGCGCATCTTCGCACCGTCTACCCGCTGCTGTCCGACGTCACGATCACCTGCCGCGACGATCGCTGCACGCTGAGCGCGACGATCCGCCCGGTGACCGGGCAGGCCGATCTCGACCGGCGGCAGGAGATGCTGCTGGGGGGGCCTCGCCGCGGCGCTCGCTGCCGACGGATACCGGTTGGCGGTGCCGTTCCAGATGGACGAGGTCGCCGACAACCTGTTCCGCATCCGCGCATCGGTGACGCCGCGATAACCCGATTGCGCCGGGTCAGGCGCGGACGAGGTGGATGTTGGGGTGGTCGGCGATGATGGTCAGGATGGTGTCGAAATAGGTCTCGCCGCGGCCCTGTTCGAGCGCGTCGAGCTGGGTGGTGATGCGGGCGGCGTCGAAGGCTGTGTTCTGGAGCTTGGCGCGGAGATGGGCTCTGGTGGCGTCGATGCCGAGCGCGGCGCGGCTCGTCTCGATATCCTGCCAGACGAGGATGACCGGCGCCTTGCCCGCAAGCGCTCCGTAGCTGCCGTAGAACAGGTCATCGAGCGCATCGAGGCTGGGGCCGAGCGACCAGTCCTCGTCCGCCATGAAGACGCGGTTGATCTCGTCGTAGAAGCTCGCAATGTCGCGGATCGCGCGGCCGGCAATGGTGAGGGTCATGGCCTTGGGGTCGTCGATCATCCGCGTGTTGGTCCGTCTGCTAGCTGGCGCCGGCCTCGACCCGGCACTGCGACATATCGGGGACAGCGCCCGCGGCGTGCGAGAGTTCCGTGCGTGCGGCGTCGATGTCGCGGCGGAAGTCGGGGGCGGTGTGCACCGTGGCGACGAGGACCGGCTTCACCTGGCGGATCCTTCGAGGTCACCGCATTGCTTGGCGCGACGCACGGGGTTGCAGCGCGCGACATGGCCCTCGGGGAGCGCGACGCGGTAGACGCCGGCGAAGCGCGGATCGGGCCAGAGATAGTCGGTCGAGACATAGTGCGCGCCGCCCGCCAGCGCGGTGTCGCGGGGCACGCCGTCATTGGCGCGCGCCTCACGCGTGTTGGCGTCGGCGCGGGTGCGGACGAGGAAGCCCGCGCGCACGTCGCGGCGGATGCGTTCGGCGTCGCGGACCGGGTCGTTGAGCGTCAGATAGGCGGCGGCGGGCGACGCCTCGTCGGTGTTGATGAAGAACACGCGGCCTTCGAGCGAGCGCCGCGCGCCGCGATAGACCGCGACCTTGGCGGGGGGCTCGTCGAGCGCGAACAGGAATTTGCCGCGCGACGCCTCGAGCAGCGGCCAGTTGTCGGCGAGGACGGCGTCACGCAGCGTCGGATAGCGGCCCTGCACGTCGTCGGGCACGATCAGCCTGGCCGGCGCGAGCACCGAGCGGATCTCCGCATCGAGCGCGTCATAGGCGGCCGCGTCGAACGGCAGCGCGTCGATGCCGCCGCGCGCGGCGTTCTGCTCGTCCTTGGCGTTGAACATCAGCAGGATCGGGACGTGGCGCGGATGGCGGGCCGACCAGTCGCGGACGATTGTCAGGCATTCGGTGAGCAGGACGCAGCTCGACGCGTTGTCGATGCCGGGGATGTGCAGCACCTTGAAGCCCGGCCGCTGCAGCTTCGGGTCCGACGAGCCGCGCGCATAATGCCCGCCCTGCGGATCATAGTTCACGTCGATCTCGAGCTGGCGCGCGCCCGCGTCGAGCTGGTCGACGAGGCTGCGATGCGCATAGTCGAGCGCGTCGGCCATCGCCGGATCGGCGGCGCGCACCTTCGCCATCGTCGCGGCGGGCATCGGCTGCTTGTAGCTGTTGTGCGTGCCGATGACGGCGATGTCGTTGATCCGTAGCGGTGCGGCATCCTTCGCGGTCGCGGGGCCGGCGAGCATGGCGAGGGGGAGAACCGCCGCGGTCGCCCGCAGCGTCGTCGAGATACGCATGATTGTCCTGCCCTGTTGGTGCCCGGCCGGCGTCGTCCGCGGGCTATGGCCGCGCCAGATGACGCGCCGAGGACCGTTCTGTTACGCGACCGTCTTAATTGGGTGCACGACGGCTTGCGGGATAGGGCCGCAGATTGTGTATCGCGGTCTCTAAGCCATTAACTAATTGGACAATATCGGGTGATACTCGCTGTCCCCTCAGTGGGGGACAGCGTGTTTAGACCTTGGATATGGATGTGCGGCGTGGCCGCGCTGGGCAGCGCGACGCCGTTGTCCGCGGAACTGAACGTGCCGATCGCGGCGCGGGTCGTGTCGTTCCTTCAGCCCGGTCCGGCGGGGACGGTCGCCGCGGCGATCGTGTTCGAGCCGGGCAATGCGGCATCGGAGGCCGAGGCGGCGGCGATCGAGCGGGCGATCGGATCGGGGCTGGCCGCCGGACGCAGTGCGATCCGCGCGCGCCGCGTGCCGGTCGGCGCGATCGGGTCGCTGGCCGGATTCCGCCTCGCCTTCATCACGACGGGGTTGCGCCCAGAGCATGCCGGCATCGCCGCCGCAGCCGCCAGATCGTCCGTCCTGACGATCTCGTCGGATCCCGCCTGCGTGCAGACCGCGCGGTGCGTGGTCGGCATCACCTCGGGTCCCAAGACCCAGATCACCGTCAGTCGCGCCGCGGCGCGGGCTGCCAATATCAGATTCGGGTCGGCATTCCTGATGCTGATCAAGGAAATTTAACGATGACCGTTTCGACTTTCGCCACCGGATTGCGCGCCATGCTGACGGCCGGTGCAGTGCTGTGCCCGGCCGTCGCAGGGGCGCAGGCCGTCGATTACCAGGCGTTGCAGGAGACGATCGGCGAGCCGGTGACGACCAGCGTCACGGGCAAGCCACAGCGCGCGTCCGAACTGCCCGCGTCGGCGATCATCATCACGCGCGAGGATATCGCCCGGTCGCCCGCCCGCGACGTGCCCGGGCTGCTGAAGACGCATGCCGGCATCGACGTGAACAGCTGGACCGCGGGGCAGAGCGACGTGTCGGTGCGCGGCGGCGTGCAGACCTATAATGCGCGGCTGCTCGTGCTGGTCGACGGACGCCAGGTCTATCTCGATCATTATGGCATGACCGACTGGAATCTCCTGGGCGTCCAGCTTGAGGAGATCCAGCAGATCGAGCTGGTGCGCGGGCCGGCAAACGCGCTGTTCGGGTTCAACGCCGCCAGCGGTGTCGTCAACATCATCACCCGGCGCGTCGGCCAGACGCCGACCGTCACCGCGACCGCCGAGCTCGGCAATCACGACATCAGCCGGCTTGCCGGGTCGGTGACGCTGCCCGTCACCCCGGCGATCGGGATCCGGCTGGCCGGGGTCCGCGCGCGCGAGGACGAGCGTCGCATCCCGACGTCGCTGCTGCGCCCGGCGATGGTCAGCGACGTCGCGAGCGACCAGGTGTCGGGCGACATCACCGGTTCGTTCGACGGACTGGAGACGGTGCTGGGCGGCGGCCATTCGACCAATCGGCAGGCCGAGTATCTGCCGAGCCAGCTGCTGTCGAACCAGCGCTATCGCAGCGACAACGTCCATGCCTCGGCCACGCGCGACACGGGCTGGGGCGGCGTGACGCTGGGCGGCTATGTCAACTGGCTCGATGTGCAATATGGCGTCGGCGCGACGGCGGATGCGACCGAGCCGCTCGGGTTCAAGAACCGGATCATCGTCACCCAGGCGTCGACGCTGGTCCGGCTGGGCAAGAGCGATACGCTGCGGCTCGGCGGCGAATATCGCAACAACCGGCTGCGCTCGGCCTATCAGTTCGCCGAGCGGATTTCCTATGACGTCGGATCGGCCAATGCGATGCTCGACCTGCATCCGGACGAGGCGATTTCGATCACCGCGGCGGCGCGGATCGACCGGCTCTGGCTGCACCAGGCGGGCGCGATCGCGCAGCCGAGCTATGACGTGGCGAGCGACTTCGACCGGGCCTTCACGCGGTTCAGCTTCAACGTCGCGCTGCTCGTCCAGACCGATGCGCGCGGCCAGCTGCGGATCAATGGCGGTCGCGGCTACCAGCTGCCGTCGCTGGTGAATTACGGGATCCGCCTGCCGATCATCACCCCGGCGCCGGTGCCGATCTTCGTGGCAGGGTCGCCGCGGATCGATCCGGTCGGCGTGTGGAGCGGCGAGGTCGGCTATGCGCGGACGATCGGCGGGACGCAGATCGAGGCGAACGCGTTCGTGACGAAGACGGACAATGCGATCGCGTCGCCGGGCGACGGCCTGCAGACCGAGCTGTTCCTGACCCCGCTGCCCTCGCTCGTCGCGCGGTTCACGGCGATCGGCGACTATACCACCTATGGCACCGAGGTGTCGGCGTCGGGCGCGGTCGGTGCGCTCACATGGCGCGCCAATTATACCTGGACGCACACCGACGAGCAGCTGGCGTCGCTGACGCTGCCGATCCCCTATGCGCTGTCGCCCAAGTCGACGACGCCGGTCCACAAGGCCAATTTGGCGCTCGGCTATGACATCGGGCGACTGTCGCTGTCGGGGGTCGCGCGCTACACCTCGTCGACGCGGCAATTCGCCTTCTCGTCGACGCCGCAGCTGCTGCTCTACCGGGTCGACGACGCGGTGGCGCTCGATGCACGGGCGGGGCTGCGGCTGACCTCCGCGCTCGAAGTCTATGTCGCGGGCGAAAATCTGGCGCTGGCCGACGGCGCCGCGGTATCGCCGATCCCGGCGGATCGTCGCGTGCGTGCAGGGGTGCGACTTGCGCTTTAACGCGTTCTTCCGGCTGTCGGACCGGCTCGACCGCAGGCTGGCGCTCGCCGACCGGCCGATCGCGGTCAAGGTCGCGGCGACGCCGGTCATCATGCTGGTGCTGTTCGTGGTGATGGCGCTGGCCAGCACCGCGGCGCTGCTGATCACCGGGCGCAGCGTCGACGACATCGTCAATCGCGACATGCGCGATATCAAGCAGCTCAACGCGATTACGCAGCGGTTCGATATCGCCAACGCGAACGTCTATCACCTGCTGGTCACGAAGGCGGCGACGCCGACGATCGCGGTCGACGGGCAGGTGGCGGCGATCCACCGCGATCTGGCCCGGGTCCGTACGGCGCTGGTCGGCTACCGGCGCAGCCACGCCGGGCAGCGCGCACAGCTGGGCCCGGTGCTCGCCGATCTGGACCGATATACCGCGACCGTCGACGTGCTGACGTCGATGCTCGAGGTCGACTTTGCCAGCACCGCGGCGATGGTCGACCCGTTTCGCGCCAATGCGCAGCAGATCGATGCGCGGATCCGGCGCGTGACCGCCGCGGGGATAGGCCGCGCCGGGCAGGCGGCATCGGGGGCGCTGCTGGTCACGCATGTCACGATCGCGATCCTGCTGCTCGTCCTGCTCGTCGGCACGGGCGGCAGCCTGGTGATGGCCTATGTGATCGGGCGATCGATCATCGGCTCGATCACCGATATTGCGGCGGCGACGGACGCGGTGATGCATGAGGCCGCGATCGATCTGTCGACGCTCAAGCGGCATGACGAGCTGGGGCTGGTCGTCACCGCGCTGACGACGTTCCAGACGCAGCGCGAGGATGCGAAACGCCTCGCGGATCAGGCCGAGCTGCTGCGCCTCCATGCCGAGGAGGAAAAGGCGCGCCAGGCCAGCGCGATCGCCGAGGTCGAGGCGCAGGCGCGGCGCGAGCGCGAGGCCACGCTGGCCGCGCTGGCCGAGGCGTTCGAACGCCAGGTCGGCGGCATCATCCGCGAGGCGCAGGAGGCGATGGCGCTGCTCGAGGCGAATGCGATCAGCCTGCACGAGACGATCGAGGGCAATCGCCGGCTTGCACAGGAGCTCGACGCGATCGCGCAGCTGTTCGCGACCGAGATGCTCGAGGCGGGCAAGGAGACGCATCTGCTGGCGCACACCTTCGAGGAGATCGACCGGGAGGTGGCGGGGACCAGCCTCGCCGCAAGGTCGATCAGCGACCATGCGCGCAGTGCGAACGACACCGTCGCGCTGTCGCAGGAACAGGCCAGCAGCATCGAGCAGATCGTCGACGTGATCAGCGCGATCACCAAGCAGACCAACCTGCTCGCGCTCAACGCGACGATCGAGGCTGCGCGTGCTGGCCCTGCGGGCGCGGGCTTTTCGGTGGTGGCGGCCGAGATCAAGTCGCTGGCGACGCGGACGGGCGCGAGCGCGGGCGATGTGCGCTCGAAGATCGAGGCGGTCCAGGATCAGATCCGGTCGGTCGTGGCGAGCACGGGCAGTCTGGGCGCGCTGATCAACGGCATGGACGACGGTGCGGGCCGGGTGGCGGCGATGTCGCGTGCGCAGGCGCAGGCGATCGAACAGCTCAACGGACGGATCGAGGCGGTCGAGGACCGCAGCCAGATGCTCACCGAGGCGAGCCAGCAGATCGCATCGTCGGTCGATCGCAATCTCGCTTCGGTCGACGAGGTGCAGCGGACCGGCGCGATGCTCAAGCGGACGTTGCAGTCACTGGCCGACGACGCGCATGCCTTTACCAGCCATTTCCTCGACGATGACGCAGGCCCTGATCGGAAGCAACGGCAGGTCGCGTGATCTTGCCGGACTGACGCGCCGCGAGACCCGGTCCGCGCTCAGCCGTGCTGGCGGCGTTGCGCGTGAAGTTCGGCCCTGGCGAGCAGCGCGTGGAGATCGTCGCGGGCGATGTCGAAGCTTTCGTGCATGTCCTCGAGCGCGGCGTCGATGTCGTCGGGGTGAAATCCAGCCGCGCGCCGTTCAGCCGCGATCGCCGCGGGGGGCAGCGCACTGTGATGCGGATAGGGGTGCCGCGTCACGCGGTAGAAGAGGCCGGCGACCAGCACGAGCACGACCGAATTGAGCGCGACGGGGACGAGCGCGAAGGCATAGCCCGCCGCATGGATGCCGGGCCCGCCGATCACTGCGGTCAGCGCCGCCGCGCCGCCGGGCGGGTGCAGGCAGCGAAGCAGCGACATCGCCAGGATCGCAGCCCCGACCGCCACACCCGCGGCCAGCCTGGCGTCGGGGATGAGCTGAAACGCGGCGACGCCGATCGCGGCCGACAGCGTGTTGCCGCCGATCACCGGCCAGGGCTGTGCCAGCGGGCTCGACCGGACCGCAAAGACGAGCACCGCCGACGCCCCCAGCGGCGCGACGATCTGGGGAACGTCGCTGGCGGGGAGCAGCGCGACGCAGACGAGCATCGTCAGCGCGATGCCGATACAGGCGCCGACGCCCCCGAGCAGACGGTCAGCAGGAAAGGCCTTCGCCCAGAAGGCTTTGGCGCGGGGCAGGGGCATGAGCGATCGTCCGTGTGGCTGAGCGTGCCGCCCCTACGCTGCGCCCGTGCATTTCGCTATGTCGCGCGTAACCGGGATCGCTAGAGGACGGTGACGATGGATGATGGCGAGGCATGATGCTGGGGGATGTGACCAGGCGGCGTATCGGCCGGGAGGCGGAGCCGCTGGTGATCATCGACGGCTTTGCCGAGGATCCGGACGGATTGCGCAAGGCGGCGGCGGACGCGGCGTTCGGATCCGCGGGCGAGCATTATCCCGGTCTGCGCGCGGCGCTGCCCGAGCGCTATCTGACCGACCAGCTTCCGCGGATCGCCCGCGCGCTGGGCCGCGATTTCGGGTCGTGCCGCCGCATCCATGTCGTCGATGCGCAATTCTCGATCGTCACGGTGACGCCCGACGCGCTCGAGATCCGGCAACGGCTGCCGCACGTCGATGCCTATGCGCGCGACCGGATCGCGCTGATCCATTATCTGTCGCCGACGAACCGCGACGGGACCGCCTTCTTCCGTCAT
This sequence comes from Sphingomonas sp. Ant20, assembly GCF_000783375.1. Classification (NCBI taxonomy): domain Bacteria; kingdom Pseudomonadati; phylum Pseudomonadota; class Alphaproteobacteria; order Sphingomonadales; family Sphingomonadaceae; genus Sphingomonas; species Sphingomonas sp. Ant20. The sequence goes on along the minus strand of NZ_JRVI01000281.1, from coordinate 5,117 downwards.
CGCGCCACCGGGTTCGAGACGGTCGACGAGACGCGCGCGCCCGGCTTTTTCGAACGGCTCGGCCGTGAGGTCGCGGCCATGCCGCCGCACGGCTATATCGCCGACGATACCGCATTGTTCGAGCGGACCGCGCTGGTCGATGCCGCCTATAACCGGGCGCTGCTGTACCGCAGCTATGTGCTGCACAGCGGCGCGATCGCGCGCGACGCGGTGTTGTCGACGGATCCGGCGGCGGGGCGGCTGACGATCACCGCGTTCCTCGCGATCGAATGACGCTATGGCCGGCCCGCCCAGCGGATCGCGTTGACGAGCACGCGCCGATAGGTCGGGTCGTCATAGGCCTCTGGTGAATGGCCGAGCGCCGAATAGACCACGCGGCCTTTGGTGCGCGGGTTGGTCCAGATGACGGGGTGCGTCCCCATCGCGAGCTTGGCGCCCGGACGGTAGCTCGCCTCGTCGAGCGTCGCGAGCACGGTCATGCCGCGGGCGGCCGGATTGGCGTTGAACGAATACCATTCGTCGACCGCGGTCCAGGGCAGGCGCACCCCCGCCATGACCGGATGGTCGGGGCGATCGACGACGAGCCGCGCGCGCTGGAACTGATCCTCGCCGCCCGGATGGCCGATGAACTTCGTGCCGATCACCGTGTCGCTGTACCAGGCGTCGGTATGGCTGTCGTCGCCCGCGGCATGCAGCGCGACGACACCGCCGCCGCGTGCGACGAAGCGGGCGAAGGCCGCGCGCTGGTCTGGCGTCAGGAATCCACCGCTGGCGCTGTTGAGCACGACGACGGAAAAGTGGCGCAACTGTTCGTCGTTGAAGACCGCCGCATTCTCGGTCGCGTAGCTCGTCCGACCCAGGCCCTGCACGATGTAGGCGAGCACGCGGTTCGAATGCGGGATATGTTCGATATGCCGCCAGCCATTGGTCTTCGACACGATCAGCACCGCGTCATGCAAGTCCTTGGGCAGCACGGGGGCGACGGAGTCGGTCGTGGCCCTCGGCAAATGCGGATCGGGCGCGGCCTGCGCCGTGGTGAGCAGGGCGGCCAGCGCCAACATCTTGAGCATCGTGCAATCTCCCACCCGGTCCTAGCGCGCGGGACCATCGGAGTTCAACTGGTAGCGATAACGCGCTATGCTAAGCCATAAATATGATGGGGGAGTTGAGAGCGAATGTCTGGAAGATCCAAGCGCGCGCTGGTCGCGCTGATGCTGGTGTCCGCGCCTGCGACCGCGCAGACGTCACAGGACCGGGCGCGGGCGATTGCGGGCGAGCCCGCCGCGGGGCCGCAGCGGCTCAGGCTGACCGACATCCCCGTGGCGACGGGCAAGCCGACCGCGCTGTTCGATGGGCGCAGTCTCACGGGCTGGACCGCCTGGCTCGGCTATCCCGACCCGTCGATCACCTATCAGGCAAAGCCGGGCACGCCGCCGATCGGCACGAGCCGGGACACCAAGGGCGACTTCGCGGTGCGTAGCGTCGACGGGGCGCCGGCGATCTGGGTGAAGGGCGAGACCTGGGGCAGCCTGGTCCACCAGGCCGACCTTCGCGACTATCACCTGCGGCTGCAGTTCAAATGGGGGGCCAAAACCTGGGCGCCGCGGGCGACGCAGCCGCGCAATAATGGCCTGCTCTATCATACGCATGGCGCGCCGGGCGAGGTGTTCGGCACGTGGCGGCCGTCGGTCGAGTTCGAGATCATGACCGGATCGACCGGGATGATCGTCGCGGTCGGCAGCAAGCTGCGCGGCCGTACCGGGGTGACGTTCGACCCGTCGCTGGTCGAACCGCATCTCCGCTTCCGTGCCGGGGGACGCGAGATCGACATCGTCAACGGCACGCCGACCTGGAACGTCGAGGCGGCGACCGATGCCGAACGGCCGATCGGCGCGTGGAACACGCTCGACCTCTATGTCTTCGGCGACCGCGCGGTGCATGTCGTCAACGGCGTCCCGGTCGGCGAAGTGCATGATCTGGCGACGATCGGCCCCGACGGCCGGCGGCCGCTGACGCATGGCCAGATCCAGCTGCAATCCGAAGGCGCAGAGACCTGGTTCCGCGCGATCACGGTCGAGCCGATCACGACCCTGCCGAAGATCGTCGTGGGGCAGTAGGGGGCGGGACAGTAGGGAGCGGGGCGTCCGCGGCTGCGGGCTGGTCGCGCCAGATCCAGCGCAGCATGTCGGGCAGGATCGCGCCGCCGTCCGCGTCCGAATGGCCACCAAGCGTCCACGCCGTTCGGACGTCGTAGCGCGGGCCCGGGCGGTGCTGCGCATCGGCCTGCGCATTGGCCCAAGCGAGGCTCTTTGCCATCTGCTGGTTGGCGAGAAACCAGTTGCCATGTTCGTTGTCGAGATCGGCGGCCCCGTCCTGCAGGACGATGCGCAAGGGGCGGATCGGGCTCTTGCGGATGAGCCCGGGATAGAGGTCGCCGCCGAGCGTGCGCGGTGCGCCGTCCGGGCCGAGCGTGAGTCCGATCGACGTATAGCTGCCGATGAAGCTGATGACGTTGCCGAACGCTTCCGGATGCCGCCACGCGACCGTCCAGGAGGCGATCGCGCCGCTCGACGTGCCGCCGATCGCGCGGCGCTTCGGATCGTCGGCGAACCGCCAGCGTGCCGCCACCGCGGGCAGCAGCTCGTTGAGCGTCATCCAGCCATAATCGTCGGACAGCGCGTCATATTCCTCCACACGATGATCCGGATTGGCCATGCCGAGCGTGTCGGGATAGTGCGCCGCGCGGTGACCGGGCGTCACGAAGATGCCGAGCGTCGGCGGAATCGCGTGCTGCAGGATCAGCCTGTCGAGGACCGCGGGCACCCTGAGCGACCCTGCCGGATTCGTCGCGCGCTGCCCGTCCTGGAACAGCAGCAGATTGGGCGGGCGGCGCGGATCATAGCCTGGCGGGACATAGACCCAGTAGCGCCGCACCGTGCCCGCAAAGCGCCGCGACCGGAGTTCGAACGGGCCGGCCAGCGTTCCCCGGAGTGCCGGCGTGGGGGCCGGTAGGGGCGCGGTCTGTGCGGGGGGCTGCGCAGCTGTCGCCGACACGGTCAACGCGGCGCCCAGCAGGGCCGCCGCGGTCAGGATCACGCGCATCTCCGCCCCCCTCATAGTGTCAGGCCAGCCTAGCACAGCGCGGGCGCGGTGCGAATCGATGCGGCGGGGCGGGATTATCTCCCGGCGCGGGGAGATTGTCGGCATCCGGATCGTTCAATCCCCGTCCGATCGGCCCCTGCGTCCGATGTCACACGGGGGAGACGAGACGATGCGTATGACGGCGTTCGGCGACTCAAGGGTCTAGGCGAGGATGAGCCGGCCCGGGATCAGGCGCATCGTCGTCATCGCCGCGGTGCTGCTGGGCCTGTGCGGGATCGCGTTTGCCGCAATCGCCTACCGGCCCGCCATCGCCCGCGTGACGCGCCCCGATCCCCGGCAGTTCGATCCCGCGCTCGTCGCGCGCGGCGCCAATCTGGCGCGGCTAGGCAATTGCGTCAGCTGCCATCAGGCGGCGGGCGGGCGTCCCTATGCGGGCGGCTATCCGATCAAGACGCCGTTCGGGACGATCTATGGCAGCAACATCACGCCCGACGCCGCGACCGGGATCGGATCATGGTCGCCGGCCGCGTTTCGCCGGGCGATGCGCGAGGGCGTCGGGCGCGACGGCAGCCATCTCTACCCGGCCTTCCCCTATACGCATTATGCAGGCGTGGCGGACGGCGATGTGGACGCGATCTACGCGTTCCTGATGACCCGGCCGGCGGTGCGCGCGGTGCCGCCCGCGAACCGGATGATTCCGCCGCTCGGCTTCCGGCCGCTGCTGGCGGGCTGGAAGCTGCTGTTCTTCGATCCGCAGCCGGTCGTCGCCGATCCGCGCCAGTCGGCCGCGTGGAACCGGGGGCGGTATATCGGCGAGACGCTGGCGCATTGTACCGCCTGTCACAGTCCGCGCGGGCTGTTGCAGCAGGAGAAGCGCGGCGACCAGGCCTATGACGGCGGCTGGTCCGGCGGCTGGTATGCGCCGCCGATCAACGCGCGCTCGCCCGCGGTCCGTGCCTGGACCGTCGAGCGGCTCGACGCCTATTTCCGGACCGGGCTCAGTACCGCGCATGCCGCGGCCGCGGGGCCGATGGGGCCGGTTACTTATAATCTCGCGCGCGCGAAGCCGGCCGACGTCCGCGCGCTCGCGACCTATTATGCGTGGCAGATGCGCGCTGCGCCCGCCGCGCGGTCCGAGCCGCGGCTGCCCGATCGTCGCGCGCTCGCGAGGCAGCGTCATCCCGAGGGCGCGCGGCTGTATGACGGGGCGTGTGCGGTCTGCCACGAGCCGGGGGCGGCGATGATGGTCGCCGGGCGTCCCGCGCTGCCGCTCGGTACGCCGCTGCACGAGGCGAACCCGCGCGATACGATCCAGGTCATCCTCAAGGGGCTGAAACCGCCGGTCGCGCCGCGCGGGCCGTACATGCCCGCCTTTGCCGATGCGCTGGACGACCGGCAGGTGGCGGAGATCGTCGCCTATCTGCAGGCCCGGCACGGGACGGGGCCGGCCTGGCCGGACCTCGAGAAAGACGTCGCTGCGGCGCGCAAGGAGGGTGAATGATCGACCTGACCGTCAACGGGGCGACCGCGCGCGTCGATGTCGATCCCGCCACCCCGCTGCTCTATGTGCTGCGCGACGATTTGCGGCTGCATGCGGCCAAGTTCGGGTGCGGGCTGGGGCAGTGCGGGGCGTGCACCGTGCTGGTCGATGACCGGCCGGTCTTTGCCTGCCTGCTGCCCGTCGGTGCGGTCGGTGCGCGCACGGTCACGACGGTCGAGGGACTGGGCAGCGCCGCGGCGCCGGGCGACGTCCAGCGCGCGTTCCTGCACGAGCAGGCGGCGCAGTGCGGCTATTGCATCCCCGGGATGATCGCGCGTGCCGAGGGGCTGTTGCGCAAGACGGTCACGCCGACCGAAACCGAACTGCGCAGCGCGATGGCGCCGTCGCTCTGCCGGTGCGGGACGCATATGCGGATCCTGCGCGCGGTGCGGCGCGCTGCGGTGATGCGCGGCGGCGGGGTGGTCGAGCCTGCGGAGCCGGTGACGTGAGCGGACAGGCGTCGCGGCGCGACATA
>NZ_JRVI01000280.1:0-1379 GCF_000783375.1 Sphingomonas sp. Ant20 | reverse complement strand
ATGCCGCGGTGCGCGCCGCTGCGGATCTCGTTGCCGCCCGACACGATCAGCACCCCCGTCGCGCCCGCCGCGTCGTCGAGCGTCGCGACCAGCGTCTCGCCCTCGCAGGGCACTGCGATCAATCGCCGCATGTCGCGATCCACCCGGCCACATCGGCGGCGAGCGCCTGCGCGAATGCCGCATCGCTGCCCGGTTCCGACCGCCGCCACAGCGGCGCCCCGGCATAGCGCGCATCCGCCGGACGCGGATCGCTCTCGAGTCGCACCGTTCGCGACGCGGCATATGGCACCGCGTCCTGCAGATCCGCGAGCAGCGCCTCGGACAGGCTGTTGCCCGCGTAACCCTCCGCGTCGGGCATCGTCGACGCGGCACGGATCCGGTTCAGGTCGCGCAACAGATCATCGCCCGCCTGCGGCGCGAGCCGCCATCGCCCGGCAAGACTGGCGTCGCAATCGACGAGCGCACCACTCCGAATCGTGACCGCGTAAACCGGCACGTCGAGCGTCCCGACAAGCGCAGCAAAGGCCTGGCGCAGGTCGGGCAACCGCAGGTCGCGCGTCTCGACCACACTCTCGCCGGTACCGGGCAGATCAGGCAGGATGCTGCCGATCCCGCGCCCGGCCAGCGCGCGCAGCATCGCGACGAGGAACGCGCGCGTGCGGTTCGCCTCCTCGAACAGCGGCAGTACCGCAACGACCAGCGGTCCGGCATCGGGGCCGAAGCGCAGCATCGCCTCGCGCCCGCCGGCCCAGTCATAGTGATCGAAGCGGGGGCCGGTCATCCCGGCCGAGGCTAGACCAGCGCCTTCCGCGCCGCAAACTGGACGAGCGCGCCGAACGTCTCGAGCATCTCGCCGTCGATCTCGTCATCCTCGATCAGGATGCCGAGCCGGTCCTCGAGCTCGGTCAGCACGCTCGCCACCGCCATCGAATCGAGTTCGGGGAGCGCGCCGAACAACGGCGTGTCGTCGGTGAATGCCGCGACTCGCTCGGCGCTGAGGCCAAGGATGTCGGCAAGGACGGCGCGGACCGTCGTTTCAACCTGGGAAGTACCTTCGAAGATCACGAGCATCGCCTGAACCGTTGCGAACCGGGCCCCGCTAGCCTGTGGGGGTGAATTCGGCAACGGCTTGGCGCTATGGAGGACCCATGACCTCGCCCGACCCCGTCCCGTTTCCGATCGATCACCTTACGTCGCACGGCGCAGCCGACGACGTTGCGCTGATCGACCGCGCAGGACGATGACGTTCCGCGACCTCGAAACCGCGGTCGGCACGCTCGCCGGCTGGCTGGCGGGGCAGGGTCTTGCAGAGGGCGCGCGCGTCGCGACCTGGCTGCCCAAGACGCGGGTCGCCTGCGTGATGCCGCTCGCGGCGGCGC
>NZ_JRVI01000028.1:0-32063 GCF_000783375.1 Sphingomonas sp. Ant20 | reverse complement strand
AGCCGGCGCCGTGACTGACGGCGGACGCGGGGCGCGGATCCGCGGCGCGGCGACGCTGCAGGGTCAGGCTCGTCGTCTCGGGAAGCACAGGCGCGTCGGACATGGCGCCAGGGGTAGCCGATTTTCGTCAGCAAACCATGAACCATCCTGCCCCGGCTTGCACCACCCCACGACCCGCGCTATCGCGACCCTACACCTTCTGCCGCCCGTCTCGCCTTCGCGACGGTCAGAGCGGGGGCGCAGGCCGCGGCAACGCCGGCTTCGCGGGTATAGTACAATGGTAGTACAGCAGCCTTCCAAGCTGAATACACGGGTTCGATTCCCGTTACCCGCTCCATCGTTTCCAATAGCGCCGACCAGTCACGATGGGCGTGACCCGATCATTGCCTGACTATGCCGTGAGATGCGCTGTTATAAGCGGCGATAGCCGGCATGGCGAACTCTCTGCCTTACAACACCCGCCCCGCCGCATTTTCTGATTATTAGAAGTCGGGCTCCCCATTCCGATTTCGACATGACCCGTTTGCTGATTTCTGGTAGCTCTATGGCGCATATTACCGATGATTTCGGGATGAAATACTATGAGCAAGTCTTTTCAACGATGGGACGTCGACTTCACCCTTTCGCTTCACAATCGAACCGGAAAGTATTTTATCGGCAGGGATATCATCGACACGCTGCCGGATGTATTTCGCAGCGTGAAGATATGGAGACTTCCCGAAAGGGTCGGCGTCAATGCCTTGTCCCGCAAAGTCATCGGTCGATTATGGGCCGAAGAAGATCGCCTCAGAGCCCGGTATCCCAGGCTGCTGCCGCGACAGCGGAGCCGACGCGCGGTCCTTCATCTCGATCCGATGACCGTGCTGGGCTGGCACGTCACGTCGCATGATGCCGTGCTGTGCCACGATCTCGGCCCCCTGACGCATCCCGAACTCTTCGCCCCGTCCGTCACCGCGCTCTACGAGCGGGTCTATGCACGCATCGCCGAACGCCAGCCCCGCATGGCCTTTGTCAGCCAGGCATCCAAGGCGGCATTTCAGCGCCTCTATGGCACCGGGTCCCCCGCCACCGTGATCTATCCACCGATCCGCACGGGCGTGGCGGGTGGCGCGCAACACGCCGTGGACGGCGTTGAAGGCCTGTTTCTGCTGACCGTGGGGAGCATCGGGCGCCGCAAGAACCAGCTGGCCAGCATCCGCGCATTCGCACGCGCGGGCCTTGCCGATGCGGGCTATCACTATGTCATCTGCGGCAGCCGCGAACCGGGATCCGAGGCCGTCATCGCCGAGGCGGAGCAAACCCCCGGCGTCATCCTCCTGCCCTATGTCTCGGACGAGCAGTTGCGCTGGCTCTATGCGCATGCGCGGGGGTTCGTGCTGGTGAGCCTTCTCGAAGGATTCGGCGTCCCCGTCGCGGAAGCGATGCGCAACGGACTGGTGCCGCTGATCAGCGCCAACAGCGTCCTCGAAGAGGTCGCGGGACCAAGTGCGATCGCGGTCGATCCGCACTCCGTCGAGGCCATCGCCGCGGGAATGACACAGCTCGCCGAACTCCGCCCGGACCAGATCGCGGCACGGCGGGTCGATCTCGAGGCGCGTCTCGACGCGTTCTCAATGCCGACCTTCGTCGATGCGTGGAGGGCCTTTCTGGGTGCCGAGGCCGAGCATCGGCCGGCGCCGCTCGTCGCATCGCGCTAGCCGACCGAAACGGCGCGACGCGGGAGGAGCAGGCGCGCGCCCAGAAAGGCGAGCGCCGGCTTTTCGACGAAACGGCGGACGATCTCCGCCACGATCAGCGCAGCCCCCACGATACCGACCGCTGCGATCAGTCGCTCGGCGAGCGGCTGGCCCGCCATCAATCGAGAGAGCAGCATGACGACCGGCAGATGCGTGGCATATAGTGGGAAGGAGACATTCCCCAGCCATGTCAGCACGCGCGACTGCTCTCGTTGCCCAAGTGCGCCGAGCAATACGATCATCGGGTTGGCGCACAGGATGTAGAAGAGCGACAGCGGGATGCCAAACCAGGAGACGCCGGGCACGATCATCGGAAAGAGGAGTGCGGCGATCAGGATCACGGGCGCAACATCCGCCTTCACGCGACGCGCCTCGTAGATCCGGTATGCGACCACCCCCATGCAGAAGGACGCCAAGGCCCTGACCGTCGTTGGCACGATCATATCGACCGACTGATAAAAGAAATGGACGCTATTATGGTCGATGGCGACCCAGGTGATCGCGACCGAAAGGACGAAGGCGATCGTGATCAGCCCGCGATTGCCGAGGGCCTTGACGGATACCGCCCAAAGCAGATTGACGAGGATCTCTGCAAAAAGCGACCAGTAGACGCCGTTGAACCAGACCAGATTCTGCCCCTCGAGCCGCGGCAGGACGATGAGGGACAGGGCAAACGCCCGATAGGCGGATGACGCCCCCGGGCCGCCCGCCATGCCGAGCGCCACGAGCAAGGCCGCCACCGATCCGGCGAGCACGCTCGGCCAGAGCCGAACCACCCGTGACATCAGAAAGCGAGCGAACTCACCGCCGCCCTCGCGCAACCGCCGCTCATGCGCGAAGGCGAGGACGAAACCGCTAAGACACAGGAAAAAGTCCACCGCGATATTGCCATGGACCGTCATTCCGCTCGGAAACTTCAGGAAGATGCCGATATGATATGCCACGACCATCAGCGCCGCGACCCCCCTCAACCCATCTAATGCGACAAAGCGACGTTTCGAGTGTTCGGCGGCCCGGACAGGCTGCATATACATTCCCCCAGCGCTTATCCCGATTAGGCGGGGCAAAACACAAATATCGGGAGAACTGTCGGGGGCATCGACAGACAAGTCTATCGTGTTTTTGACCAAGACCGTCCCAGGTCGACATGATTTCGACGGCTTTACTATTCTGGCGTTCTGATGTTCGCTCACGCATGACCGCAAGGTGGCCGATCTTCGTTAGCGGGGCGGATCGGATATGGGGCATTTCCCGCCAGCAGGGCCCGCGTGCGTGCCATAGCTTACCCCTCCCCGGCAATGCCGGGGGAGGGCGCGGTCGAGGACAGCTGTCAGAGGGCGAGGTCGGGGCTGCGGTCCGCCTTGACGCGCATCGCGGCGGGGCGGGGCTTGGTCGCGACATGGACCGCCGGCGAGGCGATGGCGAGTTGCAGCGTATCGGCGGTATTGCCCCAGTGATCGGCGAGCAGTTCGGGATGCTCATTGAGCTTGATGCCGTAGCTCGGGACGATCTCGCGGATCTTGGCCTGCCAGCCGGCGGTCGACAGCCGGTTCGGAAACACCTTCTTGAGCAGGTCGAGCATGATCGACGGCGCGGTCGACGCACCCGCGACGCGCCGAGCAGCGCCGCGATCGAGCCGTCCTTCGACGCGACGATCTCGGTGCCCAGCTTCAGCACGCCGCCCTTTTCAGGATCACGCTTGATGATCTGCACGCGCTGGCCCGCCTGCCACAGGCGCCAGTCGCCGTCCTTGGCGCCGGGGAAATATTCGCGCAACGCCTCCATCCGGTCGGCATCCGACATGATCAGCTGCCCTGCGAGATATTCGACCAGCGCGAAATCGTCCCAGCCGACCGCGACCATCGGCCGGAAATTGTCGATCGTCACCGATGCAGGCAGATCGAAATAGGACCCCTGCTTCAGGAACTTGGTCGAGAAGGTCGCGAACGGTCCGAACAGCAGCGCCTGCTTGCCGTCGAGATAGCGGGTGTCGAGATGCGGCACCGACATGGGCGGTGAGCCGACCGCGGCCTTGCCGTAAACCTTGGCGAGATGGCGGTGCGTGATCTCCGGCTTGTCCGCGACCAGGAAGGATCCGCCGACCGGAAAGCCGGCATAGTCGTCCGCCTCGGGGATGCCCGACTTCTGCAGGATCGGCAGTGCGCCGCCACCCGCGCCGGCAAAGACGAAGCGCGCATTGATGACCTGCTTGTCGTCGGTCTTCATGTCGCGCGCGGTGACTTCCCAGCCGCCCTTGGCATTGCGCTCGAGCGAACGGACCTCATGCCCCGTCGTCAGCGTGAAGTTCGCCTGCTTGTCGAGCGCGGCGATATATTGCCGCGTCACCGCACCCCAGTCGCAATCCGTGCCGAGCGGCGAGCGGGTCGCCGCAAGCGGCAGCGCCGGATCGCGGCCCTGCATCATCAGCGGCACCCATTTGGCGATCTGGGCGCGGTCGGTCGAGAACTCCATGCCGGAGAAGAGCGGACTGGCGCCCAGCGCTTCCCAGCGCTTGCGAAGGAAGGCGACATTGGCGTCGCCCCAGACGAGGTTCATGTGCGGGGTCGAGTTGATGAACGTCCGCGGTGCGCCGAGCATGCCGGCCTTGACCTGGTGGCTGAGAAACTGGCGCGTGACCTGGAACTGCTCGTTGATCTCGACCGCCTTGGCGATCTCGACACGGCCGTCGGCCGCGTTGACCGGCGTGTAGTTGAGTTCGCACAGCGCCGAATGGCCGGTGCCCGCGTTGTTCCAGCCGCCCGAGCTCTCCTCGGCGACCTTGTCGAGACGTTCGACCAGCTCGATCGTCCAGCTCGGCTCGAGCTGGCGCAGCAGCACGGCGAGCGTCGCGCTCATGATGCCGCCGCCGATCAGCAGCACGTCGACCGAACGTTCCGTCGTCGCGGCCTGCGCCGGCGACAGGGGAACCATGGCGGAGGACCCTGCGACGCCCGCAACGATCGCCGAGCCTAGAAGATTGCGGCGCGTTACGCCCGTGCCGGCCGCTGGAGCTTCGCCTGACTGCTCGGCGGTCCGCGTGTCGTCGTTCGATCCAATTCGCACTATGATGCCTTTTTCGTTACCGCCTGCCCGCCCCCCGATCCCGGCCCCCGAGGGGCGGAGACGGCTAAGGGCGCATCGCCGGATGATGGATGGGCTGCGCAGGATCGGCCGAAAGACGCACAGAAGCGATCGACCGAGCACAACCGTTGCTCAAAGTCCTCGCCCATTTGCCGGAATTTATTGGGAGGCCCGCAAACCAGTAAAATTGACGGGTATCCGAGACTTACATGCCATCGCAGGCGCAATTTTTCAAGCTTTGGATGGCGGATGGCCGGATCGGGGCCCGCCATGCGCGGCGTATCGAGCCGCGCGGCAGCAGCCGCGAAGACGCCCGGTCGGCGCCGGCCGCAGGGATCTTGTTCGTCCGTCCGCCAAGCTCGACCGGTCACCCGGCCAGCTTGCGGATCAGCAATCCACCAGACCCGCGAGCAGATCGCTCATCCGCTGACGCCCGACGACCGACAGCTGAATATGCGATCGTCGACCGTCATTTTTGTCGCGGGTCCGCAGGACGAGACCCGCCTCCTGCAGGATCGCAAGGTAGCGCAGCGCCGTCGCCGAGGGCGCCCGCGCGCCGATGCACACCGCGGACACGCTGAGCTGACGCCCCTCGTGATGCGAGATGAACAGGTCGAGCAGCATGTCCCAGGCGGGTTCGGAGAACAGGTCCGCGCCGAATGCCGCGTCGCGCTGGCGACGCAGTTCGTACAGATGCTTGGCAGCGCTCACCAGGCGGGCGGGATCGACGGCGGCGGGTGCAAGAGCCGGCCCGGGCCGTGCGCCGTTCAAGAGTCGCATGAAAGGAATGGCATAAGACATTTAAAGCCTCAGATGCAGGGCTAAGGAAGGGTCGGGTCCTGGCGGCTCCAGTCGAGATCCCAGCCTCGCGACCGGACCCGTCTGGCATGCCGCATCGTTCCGACGGCGAGCAGCAGGACGATGGGGTAGCTCCACATGACCGACAGGACCGCATAAGCGAGCCGGATCACGTCGGGGTTGATCGCCCGGGCCAGATGCGCCCCGGTTCCCAGTGCATGGAGCGCGGTGACCCAGGCCGGCCAGAACCGATCGGCGTGCAGCGTGATGGCGATCATCACGCCGAGCAGGACGATGTCGACGGTCATGATGCCGATCTCGACGTCGACGAACTCGCCTGCGCCAAGCTGGTGAAACATCCGCGTGGCCAGTGCCGCGAGCAGCAGGGCAAGCCCGGTCAGCCGCTCGGGGGCACCGCCACGCCAGAATGCATAGCCGGTCGCCGCCAGTTGCAGCGCGTTGAAGATCCAGACGCGGTCCACGTTATCGGGTCAAGCGATCCACCGGCCGCGTCGTCAGGCGGCAACGACGAGGTGCAGCAACGCATCGTCGCGCAGAGCCCCTTCGTTGGGCGGACACTCGCCCTCGTCACCATAGGCATAGAAGGCACCGAGGCCGATTTCGCTGCGTACCGCGACCAGCGCATGGTGCGCGTCGACGAAGCGCTGGCGGGCCTTGATCAGATCGGACGATGCATCCGCGACGAGTTGCAGCGCGGCGATCCCGGTCGCGACCGGCAGTTTTGCCGCCGCACGCTGCTGCAACAAGGTCGCGACGCACGATGCGGCGAGCGACGCGGCCTGGTCGACCGCCGCCTCCGCCTTCAGAAAGTCTGCGGTGACCCTGTCGGTTGCCTGACGACGTTCCTTCAACATGTCGAATTTCCCACCCCAGCGCGACGAATGCTCGACCCGGGGAGAGGCGGCGCTGCCGCGAACCTGCCTGAACAGGCTCGTCATGGTCATCGTCATCGTCACCAGCGCCACCGTGGTGATCGCCAGCAACGCCATGAGCCCGACCAGCCGGATCAGCCTGTCCCCCTTGGACAGGCGGTTCCGCGCCGCTCCCTCCGGTCCGCCTCTGGGCGTCATCCCTATGAAGCGGCGGACGAGCCCCCATGGATCGTCCTGGCCGACCTGTGGCGGATGCGACGGCGCGCGCGCTACGTCGATTGGTTCGGATGGGAGCCGATCATACGTCGCGACCAGCAGGTCCGACGACGGCATTGGCGACGTCCCGTCCTCCGTCCTGTCGTTCGCGGCGCGGGGCGCGGGCGTGGCGGAGGGCATGACGCGGGGCTCTGCGGGCACATCGAAATCCCCGGCGGTTTCGTGCCGTTGCAACAGCCGCGCAGCCTCGAACCGCGACCCCGCGCCCAGCACCTGAACCGCGCGTTCGATCCGCTTGTCGATCGCCGACGGCGACACGCCGAGCAGCGCTGCGATCTCCTTCGAATTGTGATGCGTCAGGACCAGTCGAAGACAGGCCCTTTGCGCTTCGGTCAGGAGATCAATGCGGCTGGCAGACATAGACCTACATTAACCGCAATTCTGCGGTTAGGCATCCCTGTTTGAAGCGCGCCGAATGCCGTCGCGGGACGCGTTTTTCGCGCACGATGTCCGCACGACATCCCGGCACAGATCTGAAGGTTGTAAGGTTCGCGCCTGGCCTTGCTACCGGCGAAGGACCAAAGCTTGGGCGGTGATACCGCAAAGCTTTGGTGGACAGGGCTGGATTCGAACCAGCGTACGGGAAACCCGGGCAGATTTACAGTCTGCTGCCTTTAACCACTCGGCCACCTGTCCAAAGGGGCCACTCTTTCGAGCGAGGCGGCTCAATGGCGAAGCTTGTCGGTGCTGTCAACGCGGGTTGCGCCAACTTCCGCCCCCGCATAGCCTTTCATGCATAAAAAAATTGCCCAGGGGGACCTTCATGCACCAATCGCGTCCGTGCCGACTTGCCATTTTCGCCGCAACCGTAACGATCATCGCGCTCAGCCCCGCGGCCGCCAAGGAGCGTGGCGGCACCGCAAAGCCTGATCAACCCATGGTCAACCGCATCATCGACGAAGGGACCAACCACAGCCAGGTCATGGTGACCGTCCAGCATCTGACCGACGTGATCGGCCCGCGGCTCACCAATTCGCCGTCGATGCGCACGGCCGAGGCATGGACGCAGCGCCGCTTCGCCGACTGGGGCCTCACGAATGTCCACAAGGAAGGGTTCGCATTCGGTCGAGGCTGGTCGATCGAACGGTCGAGCGTGCGGATGACGACCCCGCGGGTGGTGCAGCTGACCGCGATTCCCATTGCCTGGACTCCCGGCACGAACGGCACCGCGCTGAGCGCGGCCGTGATCGTCGCACCGATGGCGCGCGAGCGCGACTTCGCGAAATGGCGCGGCAAGCTCAGCGGCAAGATCGTGATGCTCACGCGGCCCGGCACCGGTGACGAACCTGCCGAGCCCGCCTTCAAGCGGCTGAGCGGCGAGGATATCGCGAGGCTCGACCGGTTTCAGCAGCCGAATTACGACCCCGATGCCGCCGACCGCCGGATGAAGCGGCTCGATTTCTCGAAGAAACTCGATGCGTTCCTGAAAAGCGAAGGCGCGGTCGCGACCGCGACGATGGCCTATCACGACGGCAAGCTGGTCAGCGGCGAAGGCTATCTGTTCGGTGTCGGCGACACGCCTGCGCTGCCGGGCGTGCAGATCGCCGCGGAGGATTATCGACGCCTCGCGCGGCTCGCCAAGGCGGGCCCCGCCCCGACGCTCGAGATCGTCAGCGACGTCCGCTTCGACGACAGCGATGCGCAGGCGTACAACATCATCGCCGACATTCCCGGGACCGATCCGAAGGCCGGCTATGTCATGGCGGGCGCGCATCTCGACAGCTGGGTCGCCGCGGACGGCGCGGCCGACAATGCGGCGGGCTCGGCGATGATCATGGAGGCCGCACGGATCCTGGCCGCAACCGGCGTCCGCCCGAAGCGGACGATCCGGTTCGCGCTCTGGTCGGGCGAGGAGCAGGGCATTCTCGGTTCGATGGCCTATGTCACCCGCCATCTGGCGACACGCGGCAGCCCCAACGACCCGCCGCAGACCGGGATGCAGAGCTATTACGGCTTTTCGCAGAATGGCCGATCACCCCGCTGCCGGGTCATGCCGACCTCGCCGCCTATTTCAACATCGACAATGGCTCGGGCAAATTGCGCGGGCTCTATGCCGAGACCAACCCCGCGGTCGTGCCGATCTTTCGCGACTGGCTCAGCCCGTTCGCGTCGATGGGCGCATCGAACGTCGTCCTGCGGCCGACCGGCGGCACCGATCACGTCTTCCTGCAACAGGTCGGCGTGCCGGGGTTCCAGTTCATCCAGGATCCGCTCGATTATGGCAGCCGGATCCATCATACGTCGGCCGACACCTTCGATCACCTGAAGGCCGAGGACATGCGCCAGGCGTCGATCGTGCTCGCATCGGTGTTGCTCAGCGCGGCGAATGCGGACAAGGCGCTGCCACGCACGCCACTGCCGACCAAGCCGGTGGTGACCGACCCTTATGGATATAGCGATGACGATGACTGATATGATGACGGGAGCGCTCTGATGGCAGCACGCAAGGGCCATCGGCCGAGCAAGGCCCCCGCGGGGCGTCCGCGCTTCTGGGGCAAGCATGCGGTGGGCGCAGCGCTCGCCAATCCCGAACGCACGGTGCGCAAGATCATGGGCACGCGCGAGGCGCTGGCCGGGTTCGATCTGCCCGCGGCCGTGCCGGTGACCTTCGCCGAGGCCACCGATCTCGCGCGGCTGGTGCCGGGCGACGCCCCGCATCAGGGCGTGGTGATCGAGGTCGAGCCGCTCGAAGACATGTGGCTCGCCGACCTGCTCGAGCATGGCAAGGACGACAACCGTCCGCTCGTCATCCTCGACGGCGTGACCGATCCGCACAATGTCGGCGCGATCCTGCGCTCGGCGGCGGCGTTCGATGCGCTCGGCATCGTCACCCCCGACCGCAACGCGCCGCCCGAATCGGGCACGATCGCCCGTGCCGCGTCGGGTGCGCTCGAGACGGTGCCGTGGATCCGCGTGGTCAATCTCGCCCGCGCGCTCGAGGAAATCGCCGAAGCCGGGTTCTGGCGGATCGGCCTCACGGGCCATGCGACGCAGACGTGTCCGAGGCGATGGGCACGCAGCGCGTCGCGATCGTGCTCGGTGCCGAGGGCGAAGGCATGCGCAAGAACACCGAGGATCACTGCGACGAACTCGCCAAGCTCCCCATCTCGGAAAAGGTCGAGAGCCTCAACGTCTCGAACGCCGCGGCGATCGCACTCTACGCGGTGACGACGCGCTAACTATCTCCCCCTCTCCCCGGGGGAGAGGGAAAGGGCCCGCCGCGCAGCGGTGGGAAGGGTGAGGGGCGGTGGGGATCGGAAACCCCCGCCCCCAAACCGCCCGTCCCAAGGGACCAGATCAATCCTCGGCGGCGATCCGGACCTTCAGCCCGTCGAGCGCGTCGGTCATGTCGATCTGGCACGACAGTCGCGAATAGTCGTCGCGGTCGCTGGTCGAATCGAGCAGGTCGTTCTCGTCCTCGCTCATCGGCTTGAGTTTGGCCGCAAATTCCGGGTCGACATGGACGTGGCAGGTGGCGCAGGAGCAGCAGCCGCCGCACAAAGCGAGGATCTCGTCGATCCCGGCGTCGCGGATCACTTCCATGACCGAAAGACCCGTTTCGCCCATGAGCTCGCGTTCTTCCCCGTCCCGCGTCACGACGATAAGCTTGGGCATGCTGTCCTCCGAAAAACCGTGCGCGGTCCATGCCGCGCGCCGCCGCCCCGATCAAGCTGCAAGGTTCGCGTCATGGGCCTGAACGCCGACCAGTTGCAGGCTGCCATGACCGCGCTGTGTGCGATCGAACCCGCCTTCGCGGTGGCGGTCGCGAACAAGGGCCACCCTGCCCCGCGGATCAGCGAGCGCGGCTTCGCGACCTTGCTTCGCACGATCCTCGGCCAGCAGGTCAGCGTCGCCTCCGCGCAA
The DNA here is from genome assembly GCF_000783375.1 of Sphingomonas sp. Ant20. Lineage (NCBI taxonomy): Bacteria > Pseudomonadati > Pseudomonadota > Alphaproteobacteria > Sphingomonadales > Sphingomonadaceae > Sphingomonas > Sphingomonas sp. Ant20. The sequence goes on along the minus strand of NZ_JRVI01000028.1, from coordinate 21,415 downwards.
TCGGTCTGGAACAAGCTCGACGCGCTCGTCGGCGGTGCCGCGGACCCCGCCAACATCGCCGCCGCCAGCGACGAGACGCTGCGCAGCGCGGGGCTGTCGCGGCAGAAACTCGGCTATGCCCGCAGCCTCGCCGACGAGGTGACGAGCGGCCGCCTCGACCTGACGAACCTGCCCGCCGACGACGAGGAGGCGATCGCCGCGCTGGTCCGGGTCAAGGGAATCGGCCGCTGGTCGGCGGAGATCTACCTGCTGTTCGCCGAGGGCCGCACCGACATCTGGCCCGCGGGCGACCTCGCGGTCCAGATCGAGATCGGCCGCATCCTCGGCCACGACGCCCGCCCGAGCGAGAAGATGACTCGCGAACTCGCCGAAGCCTGGCGCCCGCACCGCGGCGCGGCGGCGATCTTCCTCTGGCACCATTACCAGGCTGACATGAAGGTGATCTGAGCGCGGCCGCTCAAGCGAGGCCATGCCCGCGAGACCCCACTCGCCCCTCCCGTCATCCTGACGAAAGTCAGGAGACGGGAACAAAGAGCCATGCGCCGCCCGCCCGATATCCGCCTGCCACCCGAACTGCTTGTCCCCTCCGCTCCCATCCGGCAAAGCACCCGCGATGCCGCCGCCCAGCTCCGCCCTCGCCCATTCGCTGTCCGACAGCTATCGCACCGTCGCGATCCCCGAAGGCGCGCCGTTCTGGCGGCGGCTGTTCGCGTTCGTCGGGCCGGGCTATCTCGTCGCGGTCGGCTATATGGATCCAGGCAACTGGGCGACCGACATCGCCGGCGGCTCGGCGTTTGGCTACACCCTCCTGTCGGTCGTATTGCTGTCCAACCTGATGGCGATGGTCCTCCAGGCCTTGTCCGCACGGCTCGGCATCGTCGCCGGGCTCGACCTCGCCCAGGCCTGCCGCGCGCATTATTCGAAGCGCGTTTCGGTCGTGCTCTGGTTCCTGTGCGAGATCGCGATCATCGCCTGCGATCTGGCCGAAGTGCTCGGCACCGCGATCGCGCTCAAACTGCTGTTCGGGCTGCCGCTGGTCTGGGGTGTCGTGCTGACAGCGCTCGACGTGTTCCTGATCCTCGCGCTGCAACGCTTCGGCTTCCGCAAGCTCGAGGCGTTCATCGTCGCGCTGCTGGTGATCATAGCCGGCTGCTTCATCTTCGAGCTGTTCCTTGCACGGCCCGACATGGCAGGCGTCCTCGGCGGGCTGGTGCCGACGACCGAGATCGTCACCAATCCGGCGATGCTCTACATCGCGATCGGCATCCTCGGCGCGACGGTGATGCCGCACAACCTCTATCTCCACTCGTCGATCGTCCAGACGCGCGCGTTCGCGGCGACCGAGGCGGGCAAGCGCGACGCGGTGACGATGGCGACGATCGACGGCACGATCGCGCTCGGCCTCGCCTTCTTCATCACGCCGCGATCCTGATCCTCGCGGCTGCGACCTTCCACGTCGCCGGGCGCACCGACGTCGCCGATATCGACCAGGCGCATGCGCTGCTCGCGCCGATGCTCGGCATGGGGGCTGCGAGCGTCGTGTTCGCAGTCGCGCTGCTCGCCTCGGGCCAGAATTCGACGGTGACGGGCACGCTCGCCGGCCAGATCGTGATGGAGGGCTTCCTCGACCTGCGCATGCCCGTTTGGTTACGCCGGCTGGTGACGCGGCTGCTCGCGATTATCCCCGCGGTGTTCGTGGTCGGCGCCGCGGGCGATGCGGGCGCGACCCGGCTGCTGGTGCTGAGCCAGGTCGTGCTGAGCCTGCAGCTCCCCTTTGCGGTCGTGCCGCTCGTCAAGTTCACCGGGGACGCGCGAATCATGGGATCCCTGGTCAGCCCGGTCTGGCTGAAAACGCTCGCCTGGGTCATCGCCGCGGTCATTATCGGCCTCAACGCGACGCTGCTGATCGGCATGCTCTGAGATAAACTGACATGGATCAGGGGATGTACGGCTAACTGGCCGATCGCGTCCCGCGACCTCGCAAGTCCGCGTGACAAAGGTGTCCGCGCGGCTAGGATCACCGGTGACGACAACGAGATCCGGAATTCGCGTGACCGCAAACCCCGCCCTGCAGCGCTCCGTCCAGACGCTGGCCGATTCGATCCTCGACACGCTCGTCCACCGGATCGGCAAGGATGCGCAGGCCGCGCTTCCGCAAGACTGGCTCGCGGCAACGATCCTCACCGTGCGCAACGACATCGTCGAACGCTGGATGGCGTCGACCAAGGCGGCGCATGCGGCGGGTGCCAAGCGGGTCTATTATCTCAGCCTCGAATTCCTGATCGGCCGGCTCTTGCGCGATGCGGTGACGAACCTGCAACGCAGCGGCGAGGTATCGCGGGCGCTCGCGCTGCACGGCGTCGACCTTGCCGCGCTCGAGGAGATCGAGCCCGACGCGGCACTCGGCAATGGCGGGCTCGGGCGGCTGGCGGCGTGCTTCATGGAAAGCATGGCGAGCCTCGCGCTGCCCGCTTACGGCTATGGCATCCGCTATGTGAACGGCATGTTCCGCCAGCGGATCGACGATGGCTGGCAGGTCGAGATGCCCGAAAGCTGGCTCGCGCACGGCAATCCCTGGGAGTTCGAACGCCGCGAGAGCGCCTATTTCATCGGCTTCGGCGGCGAGGTGATCGCGACCGACAGCGGCCAGGTTCACTGGAGTCCCGCCGAGGCGGTCGAGGCGATGGCGGTCGACACCCCCGTCGTCGGCTGGCGCGGCGAACACGTCAACACGCTGCGGCTGTGGACCGCGCGCGCGTTCGATCCGATCAAGCTCGACCGGTTCAACGCGGGCGACTTTTCCGGTGCGCTCGCGGACCAGCTCCGCGCCGAGACACTCACGCGCGTGCTCTATCCCAACGACTCGACCGCCGCGGGGCAGGAGCTGCGGCTGCGGCAGGAGTATTTCTTCTCGTCCGCTTCGATCCAGGACATCGTCCGTCGCCACATCCAGTATTTCGGCGACATCCGCACGCTGCCCGACAAGGCTGCGATTCAGCTGAACGACACGCACCCGGCGGTGTCGGTCGCCGAGCTGATGCGGCTGCTGATCGACCATCACGAATTTGCGTTCGACGAGGCGTGGAAGATCACGCGCGCGACCTTCGGCTACACCAACCACACGCTGCTGCCCGAGGCGCTGGAGAGCTGGCCGCTGCCGCTGTTCGAGCGCCTGCTGCCGCGCCACATGCAGATCGTCTACGCGATCAACGCAAGGCTGCTGCGCGAGGCACGCGGGGTCACAGGGATAGACGACCGCGCGATCGCCGCGATCAGCCTGATCGACGAGGGTGGCGAGCGGCGCGTGCGAATGGCCAATCTCGCCTTTGCCGGATCGCACAGCGTCAACGGCGTCGCGGCGCTGCATACGCAGCTGATGAAGAAGACGGTCTTCGCGGATCTTCACCGCCTCTATCCGACACGGATCAACAACAAGACCAACGGGATCACCCCACGCCGCTGGCTTCAACAGTGCAACCCGGGCCTCACCACGCTGATCCGCGACGCGATCGGCGACGGCTTCCTCGATGATGCCGAACGGCTGATCGATCTCGATGTTTTTGCCGACGATCCCGCGTTCAGGGAGCGGTTTTGGGCGGTGAAGCGTTCGAACAAGGTGGCACTGGCAAATCATATCAAGGACAGCTTGGGGCTGCGCATAGACCCCGACGCGCTGTTCGACGTGCAGATCAAGCGCATTCACGAATACAAGCGTCAGCTGCTCAACATCATCGAGACGGTCGCGCTGTACGACCAGATCCGCAGCCATCCCGAACGCGACTGGACGCCCCGCGTGAAGCTGTTCGCGGGTAAGGCGGCATCGAGCTATCACAATGCGAAACTCGTCATCAAACTGGCGAACGACGTCGCGCGGCGGATCAATTCTGATCCGTCGGTGGGCGGACTGCTCAAGGTCGCGTTCCTGCCCAACTATAATGTGTCGCTCGCGGAGCAGATCATCCCCGCCGCCGATCTCAGCGAACAGATCTCGACCGCGGGTCTCGAGGCGTCGGGCACCGGCAACATGAAGTTCGCAATGAACGGCGCGCTGACGATCGGCACGCTCGACGGCGCGAATATCGAGATCAAGGACCGGGTCGGCGACGACAACATCTTCATCTTCGGGATGACCGCGGACGAGGTCGAAGCGAAGCGCGCATCGGGCTATGATCCGCGCAGCGTGATCGACGGGTCGAACGAGCTCTGCCAGGCGGTCTCGGCGATCGCCTCGGGCGTGTTCTCGCCCGATGATCGTCAGCGCTACGCTGGGCTGATGGGCGGGCTGTACGAGGGCGACTGGTTCATGCTCGCCGCTGATTTCGACAGCTATGCCACCGCGCAGCGCAGCGTCGACACGCGCTGGAACGATCGCGACGCGTGGGTCGCCTCGACCGTGCGCAACGTCGCGCGCGTGGGCTGGTTCTCGTCGGACCGGACGATCCGTGAATATGCCCGCGATATCTGGACGGTAATGTGAAGCCACCCGAAGGCGCCATCGTTGCCCTGCTGGAGGGGCGTCACCACGATCCCTTCTCGCTGCTCGGCGTGCATGCCGGCCCCGGCGGCACGTTCGCGCGCGCGTGGCTGCCGGGTGCGACGACCGCTGAGGCGCATGCGCTCGACGGCAAGACGCTCGGCACGCTCCCCCGGATCGACGATCGCGGCCTGTTCGAAGGGCCGATCGACGGCGATCCGCAGCCGGTGAAATATCACGCCGAGGGCGGCGGCACGGACTGGTGGGTGACCGACCCGTACAGCTTCGGCCCGGTGCTCGGCCCGATCGACGACCTGCTGATGGCGGAGGGCAATCACCACCGCCTCCATGACAAGTTGGGCGCGCACCTGATCGAGCACGAAGGCGCGCCGGGCGTGCATTTCGCGCTCTGGGCCCCCAATGCGCAGCGCGTCTCGGTGGTCGGCGACTTCAACGACTGGGATGGCCGCCGCCACGCGATGCGCAGGCGCGGCGACGTCGGCGTCTGGGAGATCTTCATCCCCGACATCGCCGAATATCGCGCCTATAAATACGAGATCGTCGGTCCCGATGGCCGGCTCCAGCCGCTGAAGGCCGATCCCTTCGCCTTTGCCAGCGAACTGCGTCCCGCGACCGCGTCGATCACCCGCACGCTCGCGCACGAATGGGCGGATACGAGCCACCGCAAACACTGGGCCTCGGTCGATCCGCGCCGCGTGCCGATCAGCATCTACGAGGTGCATGCCGGATCGTGGGACCGCGATGCCGAGGGCTGGTTCCTGACCTGGGATGCGCTCGCCGACCGGCTGATCCCGTATGTGGTCGAGATGGGCTTCACGCACATCGAGTTCATGCCGATCAGCGAACACCCCTATGATCCCAGCTGGGGCTATCAGACCACGGGGCTCTATGCGCCGTCCGCGCGGTTCGGCGATGTCGAGGGGTTCGCGCGGTTCGTCGACGGTGCGCATCTGGCGGGGATCGGCGTGCTGCTCGACTGGGTGCCTGCGCACTTCCCGACCGACGCGTTCGGGCTCGCGCATTTCGACGGTACCGCGCTCTACGAACATGAAGACCCGCGGCTCGGCTTCCACCCCGACTGGAACACCGCGATCTACAATTTCGGGCGGCGCGAGGTGTCGTCCTTCCTCGTCAACAACGCGCTGTTCTGGGCCGAGCGCTATCATATCGACGGGCTTCGCGTGGATGCGGTCGCGTCGATGCTGTACCGCGATTATTCGCGCGAGGCGGGCGAATGGATCCCCAACGACACCGGCGGGCGCGAGAACTGGGAAGCGGTCGCGTTCCTGCGCGACATGAACCGCGCGGTGTACGGGCAGCATCCCGGCACCTTCACGATCGCCGAAGAATCGACCTCCTGGCCGGGCGTCTCCGCTCCCGTCGGCGACGACGGCAAGAGCGGTGGCCTGGGCTTCGGGTTCAAGTGGAACATGGGCTTCATGCACGACACCCTCCAGTACATGGCGCGTGATCCGCTGCACCGGAAGCATCATCACGGCGAGATCAATTTCGGCCTGGTCTATGCGTTCAGCGAGAATTTCGTCCTGCCGCTCAGCCATGACGAGGTCGTCCACGGCAAGGGCTCGCTGCTGACCAAGATGCCCGGCGACGACTGGCAGCAATTCGCCAATCTGCGCGCCTATTACGCGTTCATGTGGGGCTATCCGGGCAAGAAGCTGCTCTTCATGGGGCAGGAGTTTGCGCAGCGCCGCGAATGGTCCGAAGGCCGCGCGCTCGACTGGTGCCTGCGCAACAGCCGCAGCCATGAGGGCATCCGCAGCCTCGTCCGCGACCTCAACATAGTCTATCGCGACAAGCCCGCGCTCCATGCGCGCGATTGCGAGGCCGAGGGTTTCGAATGGCTGATCGCCGACGACGCCGCCAATTCGGTCTTCGCCTGGCTGCGCAAGGCACCTGGCGCGAAGCCCGTCGCCGTCATCGCCAACATGACGCCGATCGCACGCGCGCCCTACCGCATCCCCCTGCCACTCGACGGTCGCTGGTGCGAGATCATCAACAGCGACGCGCATGAATATTGGGGCAGCGGGCTCGGCAATCTCGGCGGCGTGGTCGCGGAGGACGGCGCGGCGTGGGTCACCTTGCCCCCGCTCGCGACGATCATGCTCGAGTTTGAGGGCTGAGACGGAACAAGCCGCGGGTAACGGGGCGTTATACGGCGGACGATTAGGGAGAGACGGACATGGTTGAACGGCGGGGACAGCCACTGGCGCGCGACGCAATGGCGTATGTGCTGGCCGGTGGTCGCGGCAGTCGGTTGATGGAACTGACCGATACCCGCGCAAAACCCGCGGTGTATTTCGGCGGCAAGGCGCGGATCATCGATTTCGCGCTGTCGAATGCGATCAACTCGGGCATTCGCCGGATCGGCGTCGCGACTCAGTACAAGGCGCATTCGCTGATCCGCCATCTTCAGAGCGGCTGGAACTTCCTGCGCTCCGAACGCAATGAGAGCTTCGACATCCTGCCCGCGTCGCAGCGGATCAGCGAGTTCCAATGGTATGAGGGCACCGCCGACGCGGTCTACCAGAATATCGACATCATCGAGAGCCACGCGCCCGAATACATGGTCATCCTGGCCGGCGATCACATCTACAAGATGGATTACGAGCTGATCCTGCAACAGCATTGCGAGACCGGTGCGGACGTCACGATCGCCTGCCTCGAAGTGCCGCGGATGGAGGCGGTCGGCTTCGGCGTGATGGCGGTCGACGAGCATGACAATGTCACCGCGTTCGTCGAGAAGCCGGCCGATCCGCCCGCGATCCCGGGCAACCCGGACATCGCGCTGGCGTCGATGGGGATCTACGTCTTCCACACCAAACTGCTGTTCGACGAACTGCGCCGCGATGCGGAGACGCCGGGATCCGCACGCGATTTCGGCAAGGACATCATCCCCTACCTCGTCAAGCACGGCAAGGCGGTCGCACATCGCTTCTCCGACAGCTGCGTCCGCTCGGGCAGCGAGGTCGAGGCCTATTGGCGCGACGTCGCACGGTCGACGCCTATTGGGAGGCCAATATCGACCTCACCGACGTGGTGCCCAAGCTCGACCTCTACGACCGCAGCTGGCCGCTCTGGACCTATTCGGAGGTCACCCCGCCCGCCAAGTTCGTCCATGCCGATGACGGACGCCGCGGCGAAGCGGTGTCGAGCCTGGTTTCGGGCGACTGCATCATCTCGGGCTCGTCGATCCACCGCAGCCTGATCTTCACGGGCACGCGCGCGCACAGCTATTCGATGCTCGACCAGGCGGTGATCCTGCCACATTGCGAGATCGGCCGTGGTGCGCGCCTGTCGAAAGTCGTGGTCGATCGCGGCGTCGTCATCCCCGACGGCCTCGTCGTCGGCGAGGATGCCGAACTCGACGCGCAGCGTTTCCGCCGCACCGACAGCGGCGTGGTGCTCGTAACCAAATCCATGATCGACCGGCTGATCGCGTGAGGGTGTATACGACGCTTTCTCGATCAGGACAGGGGCCCGGCTGATGCGTGTTCTCTCGGTAGCGTCAGAAGCCTATCCGTTGATCAAGACCGGTGGCCTTGCGGATGTCGTCGGCGCGCTGCCGGCGGCGCTCGCGCATCACGGCGTCGCGATGACGACCTTCCTTCCCGGCTATCCCGCGCTCGCTGCGGTCATGCGGACGGCAAAGGTCATCCACAGCTACACCGACCTGCTCGGCGTCGAGGCGCGGATCCTCGCGGCGAGCATCGGCGACCATCCGCGGCTGATCCTCGACGCCCCCGGCCTGTTTGCGCGCGGCGGCGGTCCGTATGGCGACACGACCGGCGCCGACTGGGTCGACAACTGGCTGCGCTTTGCAGCGTTCAGCCGGGCCGCCGCCGATCTCGCCTCGGGCGTTGTCGACGGCCAGCAGTTCGACATCCTCCACGCGCATGACTGGCAGGCGGCGATGGCGCCTGCCTATCTGCGCTACGCCCCCGGTCCGGGCGCGCCGGCGAAGACGATCGTCACGATCCACAATATCGCGTTCCAGGGCCGCTATGGCGCAGAAATCTTCGCCGACCTCGCGCTGCCCGATGCGGCATTCGCGCTCGACGGGATCGAATATTATGGCGGCGTCGGTTTCCTGAAGGCCGGGCTCGAGGCTGCCGATGCGATCACCACGGTCAGCCCGACCTATGCCGCGAGATCCGTCGCGGCGAATTCGGCATGGGGCTCGAAGGCTGATCAACGTTCGTGCCGATCGGCTGACGGGGATCGTCAACGGCATCGATCCCGCGGTCTGGAACCCCGCCACCGATGCCGCGCTGCCGTCGCGCTACACCGCGCGCACGCTCACCCGCCGCCGCGTCAACAAGCGTGCGGTCGAGACGCTGTACGGCCTCGACACCGGCGACGGCCCGATCTTCACCGTCATCAGCCGGCTCACCTGGCAAAAGGGCATGGACGTCCTCGTCGCGGCGATCGACGAGCTGGTGGCGCTCGGCGGCCGGCTCGCACTGCTCGGGTCGGGCGATAGCGCGCTCGAACACGCCTTTCTCGCCGCCGCCGAGCGGCATCCGGGCCGGGTCGGCGTTCGCATCGGCTATGACGAGCCGGTCTCTCATCTGCTTCAGGCGGGTGCCGATGCGATCCTGATCCCGTCGCGCTTCGAACCCTGCGGCCTGACTCAGCTCTACGGGCTGGCCTATGGCTGCATCCCCGTCGTCGCGCGCACCGGCGGGCTGGCCGACACGGTGATCGACGCGAACGAGGCGGCGGTCGCCGCGGGCGTCGCCACCGGTATCCAGCATGACGGCATCACGCCCGAAGCGCTCAGCCATGCGCTGCGCCGAACGATCGCGCTCTATGCACGCCCCGATCGCTGGGCCATGTTGCAGCGCAATGCGATGCGCGCGGACTTCTCGTGGGACGAGAGTGGCCGGCGTTATGCGACCCTGTATTCGAGCCTCGTGGAGCCTACATGATCCGTACCGTTACAAGCACGCCCTATACCGATCAGAAGCCGGGCACATCGGGTCTGCGCAAGAAGGTGAAGGTCTTCCAGCAGGCCAATTATGCCGAGAACTTCGTCCAGTCGGTGTTCGACGTGGTCGAGGACAAGGCCGGCGCGACGCTGGTGATCGGCGGCGACGGCCGGTTCCTCAACCGAGAGGTGATCCAGGTCGCGATCCGCATGGCCGCGGCGAATGGCTTTGGTCGCGTGATCGTCGGCCGTGGCGGCATCCTGTCGACGCCTGCCGCCAGCCACATGATTCGCAAGCGTGGCGCGATCGGCGGGCTGGTCCTGTCCGCCAGCCACAATCCTGGCGGTCCCGACGAGGATTTCGGGATCAAGTACAACATCGCCAATGGCGGTCCCGCGCCCGAATCGATCACCGACGCGATCAACGCGCGCACGCTCGAGATCGACCGCTGGCTGACCGTCGACGCGGCCGACATCGATCTCGACCAGGACGGTGAGGTCATGGTCGGCGACATGCCGGTCGAGGTGGTCGATCCGGTCGAGGACTATGCCGCGCTGATGGAGACGCTGTTCGACTTCGACGCGATCCGCGCCGCCAGGCTGACGATGGCGTTCGACGCGATGAGCGCGGTCACCGGGCCCTATGCGACAGAGATCCTCGAACGCCGCTTGGGCTTTGCCGCGGGCACGGTGCGCAACGGCACCCCACTGCCCGATTTCGGCGGGCATCATCCCGACCCCAATCTCGTCCACGCGCATGAGCTGTACGAGACGATGATGGCGCCCGACGCCCCCGATTTCGGTGCGGCATCGGATGGCGATGGCGACCGCAATCTGATCATCGGCCGCCACCGCTTCGTGACCCCGTCGGACAGCCTCGCGATGCTGGCGGCAAACGCGCACCTCGCCCCGGGTTATGCCGGTGGCCTCAAGGGGATCGCCCGCTCGATGCCGACCAGCGCGGCCGCCGACCGCGTCGCACAGGCGCTCGGCATCCCCGCGTACGAGACGCCGACCGGCTGGAAGTTCTTCGGCAATCTGCTCGATGCGGGCATGGCGACGATCTGCGGTGAGGAAAGCGCCGGGACCGGCTCCGATCACGTCCGTGAGAAGGACGGGCTCTGGGCAGTGCTCCTGTGGCTCAACATCCTCGCGGTCCGCGGCGAAAGCGTCGACGCGATCGCCCGCGATCACTGGGCGAAGTTCGGCCGCAACTATTACGCGCGCCACGATTACGAGGGCATCGAGACCCCGCGCGCCGACGCGTTGATGGCCGCGTTGCGCGCCAGCCTCGCCACCCTGCCCGGCAAGCAGTTCGGCGACCTCACCGTCGAGACCGCGGACGAGTTCGCCTATACCGACCCGACCGACGGCTCGATCAGCCGCAACCAGGGCGTCCGCATTCTCTTCACCGGCGGCAGCCGCGTCGTGTTCCGCCTGTCCGGCACCGGCACCACCGGCGCGACGCTGCGCGTCTATCTCGAACGCTATGAGCCCGTCGGCGGTGATCTCGACCGCGAAACCGGCAACATGCTGGCGAGCATCGTCGCGGCGGCCGAATCGATCGCGGGGATCGCGCAGCACACCGGCCGCAGCGCGCCCGACGTCGTCACCTGAGCGCGTCGCCCCGCGGCAGGCGGGCCGGGGTTCAAACCCCGGCCATAGTCTTCTAGGCTGGCCGTCATGATCCTTCGCCGTCGCCGCAGCGCGCTCTACATGCCCGCCTCCAACCCCCGCGCCATCGCCAAGGCCCGCAGTCTGGCCTGCGACGTCGTGATCCTCGACCTCGAAGATGCGGTGGCGCCCGACGAGAAGGCGGCGGCGCGCGACCGTGTCGTTGCCGAGGTCGGCACGGGGGGGGGTCGGTACGCGCGAGCTGGTGGTGCGGATCAACGCGCTCGATACCCCATGGGGCGCCGACGACATCGCCGCCTTGCGCGGTCTCGGCGTCGATGCGGTGCTCGTGCCCAAGATCTCCGGCGCGTCGATCTTGCCGCCGTCCGCGCCGCACTGGGTACCGACGGGCCACCAATCTGGGCGATGATCGAGACCTGTGGCGGCGTGCTCGAACTCCCAGGGATTGCTCGTGCGGCCGCGGGATCGCGGCTCACCGCGCTGATTGCCGGCACCAACGACCTCGCCAAGGAGCTGCGCTGCCGCCCGGGCGTCGATCGAACGCCACTCATTCCCGCGCTGATGGCTATCGTGACGGCCGCACGCGCAGCCGGGCTGGTGGCGCTGGACGGCGTCTGCAACGCGCTCGACGATCCGGCGCGCCTCGCTGCGGAAGCCGAACAGGGCGCTAGTCTCGGCTATGACGGCAAGACGCTGATCCATCCGGCGCAGATCGCGGCGGCGAATACCGCGTTCGGCCCTACCCCCGACCAGCTCGAATGGGCACGGACGGTGGTCGCAGCGTTCGCGGACGGCGCCACTGCGGACAAGGGCGCGATCCGGCTAGACGGTCAGATGGTCGAACGACTCCACCTCGCCGGAGCCCAGGCGATGCTCGCGCAGGCGGATCAGCCCGCGGGCTGACCCTGGGTCAGCGCGGGCGGCCGACCCAGTCCGCGACCTGCTGTGCGACGCTGTTAGCCGCGGTGTTGATCCCCGCCGCCGCGGACGGCGCATCGATCGCCGCGACCGGGACGCGCGCCTCGAAGCGACGCTTCTCGACCGACTGCATCCCCGCCCGCGTCAGCGCGGCGTCGAACGTCACGACCGCCTCGCGCGTCGTCGCGTCGAGCCCGAAATTGCGCAGTTCCCCGCCCAGCATTGCACTCGGATCACCGACCGCCTGGACCGTCGACAGCACGACCATCCCGGTGCGCGCGGCGACCGTATCGGACATCAGTCGCGCGAACAGCCGTGCGGGCGGCTCGGCCCATTGCGCGTCCTTCACATAGGCGATCGACGTCGCGGTCGCCTGCACCGGCACGCGCGCCGTCGCCAGCGCCTGCGGCACCGTCGGCACCCGCAACGTGATCGACTTCGACGTCGCCGAGTTCTGGTTCTGCCCGACCGCGACCGCGGACTGCGTCGTTAGCGTCAGCAGGGTCGGCGGCGGTGCGGCGCCAAAGCTGATGCAGGCGCTGAGCGGCAGCGCCGCGAGGAGGATGAACAGCGGTGTCTTCATGGCGGTCATCACTTACCCTTATAGTCCGGAAGCTTCTGCTGCCCGACGAGCGAGCCTGCCCCCTGCTGGTCGACACGTTCGGCAACCGACGACAGCGCTGCGGCGGTGGTACGCAGATCGTGGACGAGGCGGTTGGCTTCGGGAATGGTGGTCTTCGAGAAGGCCTGCAGCCCGGGCCGCGCGTCGCCGATCGCCGCGTTCAGCGTTTCGGCGCTGGTCTGGGCCGACTGGATCGCCTTGTTCAGATTGGCCATCGCCGGTTTCACGTCTTCGGAGAGCACCCCGTTGGTGGTCTGCGCGAGCACGCCGAACTGCTGTGCGGCATCGCCCGCCTGCTGGATCGCGACCCGCGTCTGCGCCAGCGTCGCGGCGATTTCCGGCCCGCGATCGGCCAGCGCATCGGTCAGGCGATTGGTGTTCTCGAGAATCCCGGCGATCGACGCCTGGTTGCGATCGGTCAGCAGCCCGGTCAGCCGCTCGGTCAGCGTCGACAGACGCTCGAGCAGCTGCGGCGCCGAATTGAGGATCGCGCCAAGGCCACCCTGCTTGGTCGGGATGACCGGCACGCCGTACGGGCATGGCTGGCCATTCGAATCGGGGCAGCCGACCGCGGGCGCACCCTTGCGCGCGCCATCGAGCGACACCTGGCTGACGCCGGTGAACCCGACGCCCGAGATCGACGCGGTCGTGCCCTGCAGCACCGGCGTCTCTTCGTTCACGCTGATGCGGACGCGAACGAACTGCGGGTCGTTCTTCCACAGCGAGATCGACTTCACCTGACCCGACGGCACACCTGAAAAGGTCACTGCGGAGCCGCGCGCCAGACCATCGACCGACTGGCGGAAGAAGATGTCATATTCCTTCTCTTCCGTGCCACCGAGACGCGCGATCCACACGGTGAAAAGCGCGAGCATCGCGAGCAGGATCAGCACGACGGCGCCGACAAGGACATGGTTCGAACGGGTTTCCATCAGAGCGTCCTTGCTTCTTTCTCGGCATATGTCGCGTCGGCGTCGTCCGGCGCGGACTGCTTGGACTGGACTTCGGTCGGGTGGGCATCGGCAACCGCGTCGGCGCTGCGATGCGCCTCCTTGGTCGCCACCGCGGCGCGGCCGCGCGGTCCCTTGAAATATTCCTCGATCCACGGATGGTCGAGCGCGAGCAGTTCGTCGATCGTGCCGACCGCGATCACCTTCTTGTCGGCGAGCACCGCGACACGGTCGCAGATCGCGTAAAGCGTATCGAGGTCGTGCGTGATCAGGAAGACGGTCAGGCCCAGCGTCTTCTGCAACGACTGCGTCAGCGAATCGAACGCCGCCGCGCCGATCGGGTCGAGCCCGGCGGTCGGTTCGTCAAGGAACAGCAGTTCGGGGTCAAGCGCGAGCGCGCGCGCGAGCCCGGCGCGCTTCTTCATGCCGCCCGACAATTCGGCGGGAAACTTGTTCGCGGCATCGGCCGGCAGCCCGGTCATCACGACCTTGTACGCGGCGATCTCGGCGAGTAGCGCGGGCGGCAGGTCGGGATAGAATTCGCGCAGCGGCACTTCGACATTTTCGGCGACGGTCAGCGTCGAGAACAGCGCACCGCCCTGGAACAGCACGCCCCAGCGCTTGCGGATCTCGGTCGCCTCGGTTTCCTCGCGGCCGATATTCGATTCTCCGAACACCGTGATCGCGCCCTCGGCGGGCGTCTGGAGGCCGATGATCGAGCGCATCAGCACCGACTTGCCGGTCCCCGAACCGCCGACCACGCCGAGGATCTCGCCACGCCGGACGTCGAGATCGAGACCGTCATGCACGACCGAATCGCCGAACTCGTTCCTCAGCCCCTTTACGGAGATGATGCTGTCGTCAGTCTTGCGGGCCATCAGTCCCAGCCGATCCAGGTGAAGAATACCGCGAAGAACGCGTCGAGCACGATGACGAGGAAGATGCCCTGCACCACCGCCGAGGTCGTGCGCAGCCCGACCTGTTCGGCGTCGGCCTCGACCTGCATGCCCTGGAAACAACCCGCGACCGCGATGATCGCGCCGAAGACCGGGGCCTTGATCAGCGCGATGTACAGATCGGTGATCGGCACGACTTCGCGGATCCGCGCGATGAAGGTGACGGGCGGGATGCCGAGCTGGATCCAGCACAGCAGCCCACCGCCGATGATCGCGATCAGCGACGCGTAGAAGGCGAGCAGCGGCATCATCACGATCGCCGCCAGCACGCGCGGCAGGACCAGCGCCTCCATCGGCGACACCCCGATCGTCCGCATCGCGTCGATCTCTTCGGTCAGCTTCATCGTGCCGAGCTGCGCGGCAAAGGCGGAGCCCGACCGGCCCGCGACCATGATCGCGGTCATCAGCACGCCGAGTTCGCGCAGCGTCAGCCGCCCGACCAGATTGATCGTGAACACCTCTGCGCCGAACTGGCGGAGCTGGACCGCGCCCTGCTGCGCGATGACGACGCCGATCAGGAAGCTCATCAGTCCGACGATGCCGAGTGCGGCGATGCCGACGACCTCGAACCGCTGGACGACCGCGTTGAAGCGGAAGCGCTTGGGGTGGCGAATGACGCTGCCGAAGGCGATCGTCGTCGCGCCCAGAAAGGCGAGCAGGCCGAGCATCGTCCGGCCGGTCAGCACGGCCGCGTCGCCGATCTCGCCCAGCACGCGCTTTACCGAACCGACCGGCTTGCCGCGTGCCGCCAGCGGCTGGTCGGAGGCGACGACCTGATCGAACAAATTCTGGCCGTCGGCATCGAGCCCGTCGATCGTCGCATCGTTGCGTGCGGCAAAGCGGTGGACGATCCAGGCGCCGATCGTGTCGATCCGGTCAACCTGGCTCAGATCGACCCGTTTGATCGACGCGGCATCGACCGCCTCGAGCCGATCGGGAAGATTTCCGATGTTGGCGAGCGACAGATCGCCGGTGAAGCGAAGCGTACCCGTGTCGGCACCGTCCTGCTGAAAATCGGCCATCGCGCTCATCGGCGGCACCTTTGCGGCAAACGGACTGGATCGGCAAGACGAATGCTGTGTAAGCCGGCCCAATGACCCAGCTTCTCGCCATCTACGACATGGACAAGACGATCACGCACGCGCCGACCTGGACGCCGTTCCTGATCCACACCACGCGGACCGGCGGCGCGCCGTGGCGACTCGCGCTGGTGCCGGTCGCGGCGCTCGCGGCGGCGGGATATCTCGCAAAGCTGATGAGCCGGGGCCGCCTGAAGCACATCATGCAGCGGATGATGCTCGGCAAGACGCTGACCCCGGCGCAGGAGCGTCGCGCCGCCGAGGCGTTTGCCGACCGCGTGATGCGCGACGGGGTCTTCGCCGCCGCGCTCCGCCAGATCGAGGCGGATCGCGCGGCGGGATACAGGCTGGTGATGGCGACCGCCTCCTACCGCTTCTACGTCGAGTCGATCGCCGAGCGGCTCGGCTTCGATGCGGTGATCGGTACCGAGAGCCTGCGCGACGCGAACGGCCATCTGCTCGCCGGTATCGACGGCGAGAATTGCTACGGCCCCGCCAAGCTCGCGATGATCGAGCGCTGGATGGCGCGCGAGGGGATCGCGCGGCACGATGCGCATGTCCGCTTCTATTCGGACCATGTCTCCGATGCGCCGACCTTTGCCTGGGCCGACGAGCCATTCGCGGTCAACGCGCACGGTCCGCTCCGCCTGCTGGCAAAGGCAAAGGGCTGGCCGATGCCCGACTGGGAGCGATAACCGGGGCGACTAGAGGATCCGGTCGACCGTGTGGATCACCAGGCCGACGAGCCCGCCCACGATCGTGCCATTGACGCGGATGTATTGCAGGTCGCGACCGACCGCATTCTCCAGCCGGCTGGTGATCGTATCGGCATCCCAGCCGCGCACCGTCTCCGACACGAGCCGGACGATCCCGTCGCCATAATCCGCCGCGATGCCGACGACCGCGCGGCGGACGAACCGGTTGATCGTATGCGACAGCCGCGGATCGTGGAGCAGCGTCTCGCCGAGCTGGCGCAGCACGTCGCCCAGCTTGCCCGCCATCGCGCGCTCGGGATCGCGCGCGATCGCCAGCAGCGCGCCGCGCGCCTGCTCCCACAGACCGTCGAGCCAGCGCTGCATCGCGGGGTTGTCGAGCAGGTCGTTCTTCATCGCCTCGACCCGCTCGCGCATGCGGCGGTCATATTGCAGGTCCCAGGCCAGCCGGTCGAGCGCCTCCTCTGCCTTTAGCCGCAACGGGTGCTGGGGATCCTCCGCCATCTCGGCGAGCAGGCGGTCGAACCCGTTGATCAGCTTGTCCGCGACCGTGGTGTCGAGCCCCGTCCAGCGCAGGATCGAACCCGACTTCTCATGCACCATTGCGCGGACGAGATGGTCGTTCGCGGCGAGCGTGACCGATGCCCAGCGGATTGCCGCCTCGAGCAGCGGGGCATGACGACGTTCGGCGATCGCGCCTTGAGCAGCTGGCCGAGGATCGGCGATATCTCGGTCTGGCGCAGCCTTGCGCGGATGCCGGCCTTCACCATGCCGCCGAGCCGCGCGGGGTCGAGGCCTTCGAGAATCTGCGCGACCAGCTTCGACGCGCCCGACCGGAACCGTCCCCCTGCCCCTTCGGGCGGATCGGTCAGCCAGTGTACGATCGCGCCCGCGACGTCGAGCCGCCGCATCCGGCGCGAGATGACCGAAGGCAGCAGGAAATTGTCGCGCAGGAATATCGCCAGCGTATCGCCGATCCGGTCCTTGTTCCGCGGGATGATCGCGGTGTGCGGGATCGGCAGCCCGAGCGGATGGCGGAACAGCGCGGTGACCGCAAACCAGTCCGCCAGTCCGCCGACCATCGCCGCCTCGGCAAAGGCCCGGACGAAGCCGATCGCGGGGTGCCGGTCGACCAGCGCGCGGCTGACCAGGAACACGACCGCCATCAGCACCAACAACCCGGTCGCGACGATCCGCATGCGAATGAGAGCCGGGTTGGTCGCTTCCTTGGCCAGGCGCACGCGGGAATTCGATGTCATGCCCGAAACAATCCCCGAGCGCAGGGATAGTTCACCCGTGAGGTGTCACGCCGGCGATCATTCCGCCGGCTGTGTCCCGCCATCGCCATCGCGAAAGCCGATCTTGGGCGATGCCGGCCCGAGCGCCGGCGCGTTGGGGCCGGCGATCCCGACCACTTCCGCGCCGTCGTCGCCGGGCCGGAAGGTGAGCAGGCGACGACCCAATCGTGGCCCTGCCCAGCGCTCGATCCCGACCGCGATGCTGAACGTCGCCGGCACGATCAGCAGCGTCAGCACGGTCGACATCACCAGACCGCCGATCACGGTGATGCCCATCGGCGCGCGGAACGATCCGTCGCCGCCGATCGACAACGCGGTCGGCACCATGCCCGCGACCATCGCGACCGTGGTCATGACGATCGGCTGCGCGCGCTTGTGCCCGGCATCGACGATCGCAGTCCAGATATCGACGCCCTTGCCCATCTCCTCGAGCGCAAAGTCGATCAGCAGGATCGAGTTCTTCGCGACGATCCCGAGCAGCATCAGCAGCCCGATATAGACCGGCATCGAGATCGGATGACCCGTCACCCACAAGGCGAGCAGCCCGCCGAGCGGCGCGAGGATCAGCGAGCCCATGTTGACGAACGGCGGCAACAGACGGCGATAGAGCAGCACGAGCACCGCGAAGACGAGCAGCACGCCCGCCACCACCGCGACGATGAAGTTGCTGATCATCTCGGCCTGCCACTTGGCCTGGCCAAGGACGAGTTCGCTCACCCCCGATCGGCAGCGCGTTCATCGTCGGCAGCGCATGGATCTGCTTCTGCGCATCGCCGCTGATCACGCCGGGCGCGAGATCCGCTCCGATCGACAGCTGGCGCTGCTGGTTGACGCGGTCGATCTTGGTCGGCCCCGAGCCCAGCCCGATATCGGCGACGAGGCTGAGCGGCACCGATCCGCCCGTCGCGGTGGCGACCGGCAGGTTCTGGATCGTCGCGAGGCTCGTCCGCGCATTCTGGTCAAGCGCGACGCGGATCGGGATCTGGCGATCGCTGAGCGAGAAGCGTGCGCTGTTCTGGTCGATATCGCCCAGCGTCGCGATGCGGATCGCACTCGACAGGCCCTGCGTCGTCACGCCGAGATTGGCGGCGAGGTCGAGCCGCGGGCGGATGACGATTTCAGGCCGCTGCAGATTGCCAGCGACGCGCGGTGCGACGAGCGAGGGCAGTTTCGCCATCTCGGTCACGATCTTCTGCGCGGTCGCGTCGAGCTTGACCGGGTCGTCGCCGCCCAGCGTGATCGTCACGTCGCGATTGCTGCCGCCCCAGCCGAACTGCGACCGGAACGACACACGCGCATCGGGGATCGCCGCGAGCTGCGGCGCGAGGCTCCGCTCGAACGCGGTGCTCTTCATCGAGCGATCGTCCTTGAGCGTCGCCGTGACCCGGCCATTGCCGACCGCGGTGCGCGCATAGACCGATGCGACATCGGGTTGCGCCTGGAGGATGCTCGCGACCCGGGTCACGACCGCCTGGGTCTGCGCCAGCGTCGTGCCGGGGACCATGTCGATCGTCGCGGTGCTGGTATCGCTGTCGCGCGGCGGCTGGAAGGTCGAGGGCAGGACGAAGAACATCGCGATCGTGATCGCGGTCGCGGCCGCACCGGCGACGACCGGCAGCCAGCGGTGCCGCAGCGTGAAGCGCAGCGACGCCATGTACCAGTCCATCAGCTTGCCCTCGCCGTGGCTGGCGGTGCCGTGGGCCTTCAGGAAATAGGCCGCGATCATCGGCGTGATCAGACGCGCGACCGCGAGGCTCATCAGCACCGAGGCGACCACGGTCAGACCGAAATTCTTGAAGAACTGGCCCGAGATACCCGGCATCAGCCCGACCGGCAGGAAGACCGCGACGATCGACATCGTCGTCGCCAGCACTGCCAGCCCGATCTCGTCGGCGGCGTCGATCGACGCCTGATAGGCGGATTTGCCCATCCGCATGTGCCGGACGATGTTCTCGATCTCGACGATCGCGTCATCGACCAGCACGCCCGCGACGAGGCTGAGTGCGAGCAGCGTCATCTGGTTCAGCGTGAAGCCGAGCAGGTCCATGAACCAGAAGGCGGGAATCGCCGACAGCGGAATCGCGAGTGCGGAAATGATCGTCGCGCGCCAGTCGCGCAGGAACAGGAACACCACGATCACCGCGAGCACCGCGCCCTCGATCATCGCGTCGATCGCGCTGTGATATTGCTCCTCGGTATATTTCACGCTGTTCGAGCGCAGCACGAAATGCACCGCCGGGTTGCGCTTCTCCAGCGCCTCGAGCTTCTTCACCGCATCGTTGAACACGGTGACGTCGGACGCGCCCTTGGCGCGCTGGAAGTCGAAGCTGATGACCTGGCGACCGTTGATCGCCGCCGCCGTCCGCTGCTCGGCATAGAGATCGCGGACCTGCGCGATGTCCGCCAGCCGCACGGTCCGCCCGCCGACCGAGATCTGCGTCTGGCCAAGGTCATAAGCGTTCTTGGCATTTCCGAGCACACGGACCGACTGTTCGGATCCGGCGATCTCCGCGCGGCCGCCCGCCGCGTTCAGATTGACCTGACGCAACTGCGCGTTGACCTGGCTCGCGGTCAGCCCCTGGCTCTGCAGCTTGACGGGATCGAGGATCACGCGAATCTCGCGGCTCACCCCGCCATTGCGGTTGACCGCGGCAAGCCCCGATACCGACAGCAGCTCCTTCGCCACGGTATTGTCGATGTACCAGCTGAGCTGTTCGACCGTCATGTCGCTGGCGATCGCGGAATAGCTCGCGATATCCTCGTCGGTGGTGTTGGCGCGGAACACCTGCGGCTCGAGGATCCCCTCGGGCAGGTCGCCGCGGATCTGCGCGATCGCGTCGCGAACGCGTTGACCGCGCGGTCGATCGGCGTGCCGATATTGAGCTGGATGACCGTCTGCGACGTGCCTTCGGTGACCGTCGAGCTGATCTGGTCGATGCCCTGCAGCGTCCGCACCGCCGCCTCGACCCGCTGCGTGACCTGGGTTTCCAGTTCGGTGGGCGCCGCGCCCGGCTGGCTGATGACGACGATCGCGATCGGGAAGTCGATATCCGGATCGTTGTTCACGTCCATCCGCATGAAGCTGACGATTCCCGCCAGCGTCAGTGCGAGGAACAGCACGATTGGCGGTACCGGGTTGCGGATCGCCCAAGCCGAGATGTTGCGGAAACCCATGGTGCGTCAGCCCCGTTTGATACTGGTGGGTGTCGTCGTCGCGCTGGTCGTCGCCTTGGTCACGGGCTTGACCTTCTGCCCCGGTGCGAGGAACCCGCCGGCCGACTGGACGACGCGTTCGTTGCCCTGCAGCCCGCCTGCGATCGTCACCGCACTGTCGGAAACCTGACCGATCTTCACGTCGCGGCGCACCACCTTGTCGTCGGGACCGACAACATACACGAAACTGCCCTTGTCGTCGCTCTGCAACGCCGAGTCGGGAAGCTGCGGTGCGACCGTCGCGCCACCGACGATCGACGCCGCGGCGAACCCGCCCGGGCGCAGCGCGGGATCATAGGCGAGCGCGATTCGCGCGACGCCCTGGCGCGTCTGCGGGTCGATCACCGGCGACACCTGCCAGACCTCGCCCTTATACCCCTTGGCCGAACCGACCGGCGTCACCGTCGCCCGCGCGCCGACCGGAAGGCCGAGCAGATCGCTTTCGGCCAGCGCCGCGCGCATTTCCATCTGTCCGCCCATCGCCATGCGGAACAGCACGCCGGTTCCCGAGCTGACGATCTGCCCGGGCTCGACGCCGCGGGTCAGCACGAGGCCGGCGGCCGGTGCACGGATGTCGAGTCGCAGTTG
>NZ_JRVI01000279.1:0-2965 GCF_000783375.1 Sphingomonas sp. Ant20 | reverse complement strand
GTCGTCGGCGCCGAGCAAGCCGTTCGCCCGCCGGCTCGACGAGGCGGGTTCGTGGTCGACGAGGTCGTCGCGCGCGCGACGCGCAAGGGCGGCGCGCGTCACGTGATCTGGTTCGCGACCAAGGCATGATCTGGCGCTGGGCTCTGCTGGTCGCGCTGTCGGCGCTGGTGGCGGGGGCGCTGGAATGGATCGGACTGCCAGCCGGACTGCTGCTCGGGCCGATGATCGCGGCGGTCGTGCTCGCGGTGCGCGGCGGCTCGCTGGGGGTGCCGATCCTCGCCTTTCGCGGCGCACAGGCGGCGGTGGGGACGCTGATCGCGGGGTCGATCACCACCGGGATCGTCGCGACCGTCGCGCAGCACTGGCCGGTGTTCCTCGCGGTCAATGTCGCGACGCTCGCGGCCAGCAGCGTGCTCGGCTATCTGCTCAGCCGCTGGCAGGTGCTGCCGGGCACCGTCGCGGTATGGGGTTCGCGCCGGGCGCCGCGAGCGCGATGGTGCTGATGGCGCAGGCGTATGGCGCGGATTCGCGGCTGGTCGCGGTGATGACCTATACGCGCGTCGTGTGCGTCGCAGTCGTCGCCTCGGTGCTGGCGGCGGTGATGGTCGGCGGGGGCAGCGGGCATCATCCGGCCGCGGCGTGGTTCGCGGGCGTCGATCCGGTCGCGGTGCTGCGGACGGTGGCGATTGCCGGTGTCGGCGCGATTCTTGGCGTCAAGCTGCGGCTGCCCGCGGGCGCGCTGCTCGGACCGCTCGTGCTGGGCGGGGTGCTCAACGTCACCGGGATCGCGCAGCCGGTGCTGCCGCAATGGCTGCTCGCGATCAGCTATGCGGTGGTCGGGTGGAAGATCGGGCTGTCGTTCACGCGCGATACGCTCCGGGTCGCCGGCAAGGCGATGCCGCGGATCCTGCTGTCGGTCGGGCTGCTGATCGCGTTCTGTGGCGGCATCGCGGCGGCGCTGACGCGCTGGGCGGGGATCGACCCGGTCACCGCCTATCTCGCGTCGAGCCCCGGCGGGATGGATTCGGTCGCGATCATCGCCGCGTCGAGCCCGGTCGACGTGCCGTTCGTGATGGCGCTGCAGGTGATGCGGTTCCTGGGCGTGCTGCTGATCGGACCGCCGCTCGCGCGGTTCGTGGCGACGCGGCAGGGCGGGGTGGTCCCGGTCATTCCGACCTAGGGATGAATCGACCCGCCTAACCCCAATCCGTTCGTGCTGAGCGAAGTCGAAGCATCTGCGCGCGCGGCCTGCCCTTCGACTTCGCTCAGGGCGAACGGGGATGGGGGCGTTACCGGTAGCCTCGACCCGTCACTTCGACTTCGCTCAGGGCGAACGGAATGGGGGCGTTACCCCTTGGTCGGGCGATAGGCCTCGACGTCGATCTCGTGGCGTTTCAGCTTGTCGTAGAAGGTCTTGCGCGGGATGCCGAGCGCGGCGAGCGCGGAGCGGACGTCGCCGCTGACCTGGTGCAAGGTCGCGCGGATCGTCGCTTCCTCGAACTTGTCGACGCGCGCGGGCAGCGGCAGGTCACCATCCTCGTCCGCCGGCGCATCCGCCTCGACGCGCAGCACCAGCCGTTTCGCCAGATTGTCGAGCTCGCGGACATTGCCCGGCCAGTCATGCTGGCCGAGATAGGCGAGCGTCGCGGTGTCGATCGTCGGCACCTCGCGCCCGAACCGCTCGGCGGCCTGGTGCAGCAGATGCCCGAACAGCAGCGGCACGTCGTCGCGGCGTTCGCGCAACGGCGGGATGCGCAGCCGCACCGCGTCGAGCCGGAACAGCAGTTCGGCGCGGAACCGGCCATCCTCGACCGCCTGGTCGAGCCCGGGCTTGGCCGCCGCGATCACCCGCAGGTCGAGCGCACGGGGCAGGTCGCCGCCGACCGGCATGACCTCGCGCTCCTCGGGCAGCGCGGCGCAGTTGACCGCGACGAACGGCCGCGACCGGCGGTTGCTCCAGCGGTGGAGCAGCACCGCGACGAGCTCCTTGCCGGTCCCGGTCTCGCCCTCGACCAGCACGTCGATATCGGCCTGCGCGATCTGGCGCATCGTCTCGCGCAGCCGGACCATCACCGGGGTCTCGCCGATCAGCGGTTCGGCGCCGATCGTCTCCTCGGCGGCGGCGCGCAGCCGGCGATTGTCGAGGACGAGGCGGCGCATCTCGAGCGCACGCCTTGCGCCCGCGATCAGATGGTCGGTCGCAAACGGCTTGGGGATGAAGTCGAACGCGCCGTTCTTGAGGGCTGCGACCGCCATCGCGACGTCGCCGTGCCCGGTCATCAGCAGCACGGGGATCTCGTGGTCGATCGCGGCGATGCGGCGGAACAGCTCCAGCCCGTCCATCTTGGGCATGCGGATGTCGGACACCACCGCGCCGTCGAACCCCGCATCGATCCGCGCGAGCGCGACGGTCGGGTCGCGCTCGGCGATCACCGCGATCCCGGCGAGTTCGAACGACTGTTCGAGCGCACCGCGCAGCACGTCGTCGTCGTCGACGAGCAGGACGCTCTGCTCGCTCATGCTTTTACCAGGATCATGCGGAAGACGGCGCCTCGTGGAGCAGGGACGAGGTCGAGCGTGCCGCCGAACTCGGTCATGATGTCGCGCGCGATGCCGAGCCCGAGGCCGAGGCCGTCGGTCTTGCTGGTCGCGAACGGGGTGAACAGGTCGTCGGCGATGCCGGGATCGATGCCGGGGCCGTTGTCGGCGACGGTCAGCACGACGTCGCGGCCCTTACGCCCGACGGTGACGTCGACGCGCGCATCGGGCCGCTCGGCGACCGCGTCGAGCGCATTCTGGAGCAGGTTGACGAGCACCTGTTCGAGGCGGACGCGGCCGGCGATGACGGTCAGCCGCGCCTCGGGCCCGCTCGGCAAATCGAGCGTCACGCCCTTCGCGCGGAAGCGGTCGCCGATCAGCAGGCGGACGCGTCGATCGCCGCGTCGAGCGCGACCGGGCCGATCGA
>NZ_JRVI01000278.1:0-2704 GCF_000783375.1 Sphingomonas sp. Ant20 | reverse complement strand
GCGCGGGCGCGGCCTGCCGACGTCGTGCTGACCGGGCGCGACGGGCTGTTCGACCTTGCCCTGCACGCGCGCGCGGGCGCGCCGTCGCTGCTTGGCGCACTCGAACCCGCTCAGATTATCGCCCATTTCTCCCAGCCGTCCGGAGCTGCCTGATGCCCTATGCCTATGAGACCGACGGGGCCGCGATCTATCGCCAGTCGTTCGCGATGATCCGTGCCGAGGCGGATCTGGCGCGCTTCGATGCCGAGGAGGAGCCGGTCGCGGTGCGGATGATCCACGCTGCGGGGCTGGTCGCGCTGGCGGGGGATATCCGCTTTTCGCCCGGCTTCGCACGGACCGCGCGTGCGGCGTTGCGGGCGGGCGCGCCGATCCTGTGCGATGCGCGGATGGTGACCGAGGGGATCACGCGCGCGCGCCTGCCGGCGAACAATGCGGTGATCTGTACGCTGCACACGCCCGAGACGGTCGCGCTGGCGAAAGAAATGGCAACGACGCGTTCGGCCGCGGCGCTGGAGTTCTGGCGGCCGTATCTGGCGGGCGCGGTGGTGGCGATCGGCAATGCGCCGACCGCGCTGTTCTACCTGCTCACGATGCTGGAGGATCCCGACTGTCCGCGACCGGCGGCGATCATCGGCTGTCCGGTCGGCTTTGTCGGCGCGGTCGAATCGAAGGACGCGCTGTGGGCGGCGCAGCCGATGCCGTGCGTGATCGTCGAGGGGCGGCTGGGCGGCAGCGCGATCACCGTCGCGGCGATCAACGCGCTGGCGAGTGCGGCGGAATGATCGGCGTGGTGGCGCCCGTGCCGACTTTGGTGCCGCCGCCGGGGCAGGCGGTCGTGACGGGCACGATCCACGGCGTCGGGCTGGGGCCGGGGGCGTGCGACCTGATGAGCGTGCGTGCGGACCGGCTGGTGCGCGGCGCACGCCACGTCGCCTATTTCCGCAAGGCGGGGCGGCCGGGACAGGCGCGGCGGATCGTCGAGGGGATGCTGCGCGACGACGTGATCGAATATCCGATGGAATATCCCGTCACCACCGAGATCGCATTGTCCGATCCGCGGTACAACGACCGGCTGTCGGGCTTCTACGCGGGGTGTATCGATCACCTCGCGGCGCTGGCGCTGGGCGGCGAGGACGTGGTGGTGCTGTGCGAGGGCGACCCGTTCTTCTACGGATCGTTCATGCATCTCTATACGCGGTTGCAGGGGGTCGCGCCGGTCGCGGTCGTCCCCGGCATTACCGGCATGTCGGGCGCCTGGACCGCGAGCGGCGCGCCGATCACCTGGGGCGACGACGTGCTGACGGTGGTGATGGGGACGCTGCCCGAGGCGGATCTGGTGCGGCGCATCCGCGACACCGATGCGCTGGTGGTGATGAAGATCGGCCGGCACCTCGCCAAGCTGCGCCGCGCGGTCGCCGCCGCGGGGCGCGAGGAGGCGGCGTGGCTGGTCGAATATGCGGCGATGGCGGAGCAGCGCGTCACGCGGCTGTGCGAGGCGGATGCGGTCACGCCCTATTTCGCGATCCTGCTGATCCACGGGCAGGGGCGGCGGCCATGACCCTGAGCGCAGGGATTGGCTGGCTGGCGATCGCTGGGCTGGGGCCGGGGGATGCTGCGCTGGTGACGCCCGAGGTCAGCGCGGCGCTGGCCGAGGCGACCGACGTGATCGGCTATATTTCCTATGTCGCGAGGGTTCCGGCGCGCGACGGTCTGACACTGCATGCGAGCGACAACCGGGTCGAGATCGACCGCGCGCGCCATGCGCTCGAGCTGGCAGCGAAAGGCGCGCGCGTCGTCGTCGTGTCGTCGGGGGATCCCGGCGTGTTCGCGATGGCGGCGGCGGTGTTCGAGGCGCTGGAGGCGGGGCCGGCGGCGTGGGGCGCGATCGACATCCGCGTGCTGCCGGGGATCACCGCGATGCTGGCGGCGAGTGCGCGGGCAGGCGCGCCGCTCGGACATGATTTCTGCGCGATCAACCTGTCGGACAATCTGAAGCCCCAGGCGCTGATCGAGCGACGCGTGCGGCTGGCGGCGGAGGCCGATTTCGCGATCGCCTTCTACAATCCGCGATCGAAGGCGCGACCCGACGGGCTGGTCCGCGCGTTCGAGATCCTTCGCACGACGTGCGGCGACGATCGCCCGGTGCTGTTCGCGCGGGCGGTGTCGACGCCCGAGGAAGCGCTGTCGATCGTGCCGCTGGGCGAGGCGCGGGCGGAGATGGCGGACATGCGGACGATGGTGATCGTGGGGTCGAGCCTGACGCGGATCATCGCGCGGGCGCAGGGGCCGATCCTCTATACGCCGCGGTCGGCGCCATGATCGAGCCAGTCGAGCACCGCGTCGACCGAATCGACCGCGTGTCGCGCAGGCAGCGGCGGGCGGTCGATCATGATCACCGGCAGGCCGAGCGTGCGCGCGGCGACGAGCTTGGCCGCCGCGCCGCTGCCGCCCGCGTTCTTGCAGACGACCAGTTCGGTGGCGTGGTCGCGCATCAATTGGGTGTCGCCGGCGGCGTCGAACGGGCCGCGGTCTACGACCAGGCGGTGGCGGGGCAGCGGCGGCGGATCGTCGGGCGTATCGACGAAACGCAGCAGATAGTCGTGCTGCGGCTGCTGCGCGAAGGCGTCGACATGCATCCGGCCGAGCGCGAGCATCACGCGCTGCGACGGCCCGGCGAGCGCCGCGACCGCGCCGCGATATCGGC
>NZ_JRVI01000277.1:0-12064 GCF_000783375.1 Sphingomonas sp. Ant20 | reverse complement strand
TGGGTGGGGCTGCCGGGGCTGCCGGGGCCACAACCGCCGCAGGCCCCGCCGGTGCGGCGCAAGGTCGTGCGTCGACCGGAGCGTAGACCCAACCCTTGCCCTGGACGTTCCCGACAAAGCGCAGTTTGGCCGCACCGATCATCTCGAAGCCGTTGCCGACCGCGTTCGACCGGCTGCGATCGTTCCAGGCGGGCCACCCAGCGGCGCGCGTACCGTCGGCAAGCAGCTCGCGACCCATCTGCTTCTTCAGGATCAGCGTGTCGCCCGCGCAGACCGAGATCCTCGCGGGCGGATTGGCGCCGGTGACGATGTGTTCGGTTTGCGCCACTACCGGTGAGGCAAGCAACGCAAGGGCCGTTAGAATGTAGCGTATCATGGCGATTCCTAATGATTTTCCGTCCAAATGACGCGGCAAACAGAAAGGCGAGCAATGACGAATTGCGCAGCCAGATGAAGTCGCCCGACTTTTTTTGAGGCGGGCGCATTGACGACTTATTGGACCTGATGCTGGCCGGATTTACGCCGCCTCAATTACCGGTGCGACAAGCTTGTAAGGATGGTCGGTAGGCAAGTTGGCCCCTTGATACCCACTCGTCCAAGACATCCAGCCGTCAAGTCGTTGACGTTCATCAGTAGTCATGGCCTCGCGAAGGTAACCGTGCGAAGCAATGGAGCCGTTCCAGAAATCACCGATAATCTCGGAAGCACCAAGTCGCATCGCTGTCGGAACGACATTGGCCGTGTTTACAGCGTTGCTGGTCGTGATCTTCTGATTGCCGTCAAAAGCGGTGAAAGCAACAACGGGTCCAACGCCAGGGGCAATCTCCCAGATCATCGCATACGTGCGGTTGACCCAAGTTATCTGATTGCTTGTCGTCAACGGGCGCCCGACGCCATGATCGACACTTGGCTGACCGTAAGTACCGCTTGCTTTTGCGAGACGACGACGATTAGCGGTTGTACCGTCACCCATTCCAAGCAGGGCCTGGTAATTTGTTCCGGTGCCGTTTCGATTGAGCGCAAAAATACCGCAATACGCGCTACCAGCAGGCAATTGATTGGTACCCTTGGACATTTCAAAATAGTCGTCAACGCCATCGAAGTCGAAACGACCGTTGAAGGTAGTCGAATAGACCGGCTGTTTTGTCGAGTCAGGCTGCGAATAAGCCATGACGTTCTTTCGGCCGCTCCACGCGCCCGGAGTGGCTGAAGCATCCGAAGCTACAAAATAGTCGATCAGCTTCGTTCCAAGCTGGTCCGGAGTCCAAAGCGGCGGCGGACCATCATCGTTCGTGATTTGACCGCGTGCATTGGTGAAGTACAGGCCATAGCCGTTGGATGGCTCGGACAGGGTAACGTCGAATAACTCGTCGCTTTCCGCGTCATTGTCACCCTTCACGACAACGTTGAACGTCGTGAACGCTGCACCGTTTGCAATGGTGGCGACGCCGCTCGGGATGACGCCGGCTACAAAGTCGGTTGCCTTAATTGTGGCTCCCGAGAAGCCTGAAACTGCCCACTTGACCGATGCCTGACCAATGGTCGTGTTGCGCGTCACCATGAACGTGTAAGTCGTGGTCGCTCCCGCCGCGCCCTCGACTTTGCGCGTGCTACCGATGAGACTGAACTTAGGCAGGACGGTGCCGCCCTCAAGTGCGCGAATGCGGTCATCCATGTAGGCAGCGAAAATTGCCGTTCCTCCGCCAGGATGTGTTCCGTCAGCCGTCATGAAAGACCCTGCCGCCCAGCGATGATAAAGCACCGATGTGGCGCGATTTCCGAACGGGTCGGCGCGAGCGATCGGATCAAAGTCAATGATGCCGTCAACCCCCCCGGTCGCGGCTTGATCGACCAGCCAATCGTGGAACTGATCAACGCTACCGCCCGGTTCCCATTGTTCGCTGACCGTTGAGCCCCCAAGCCAAACGGTCTGGTCTTCGGGAAACGGCGTGGTGATGCCTCCTGCCGTCCGCGGAAACAGCTTGGTGCGCCAGATCTTCATCGGTGTGACACCTGATCCGGTAACAGCTAAGCTGCGGTAGTAAGGCCATGGCGAATACACCTGTCCCTGCACTGCGCCGAGGGCCGATCCGCTGTAATTTGCGGCGGTCGGAAAGTTGTTCGTGCCGTAGTTATCAACAACACGGTTCGCATATTTGACGAGCGTCGCAAGGTAGGGATTAAGACCCGTCCCACCGCCCTGCGAAGTCCAGGTGCCCGCCGCACCGCCCGCAACTGCTGCGTTACAGCCCGCCTTGCCGGTGACGGCCGGCGTAGGCGTGCAAAGGAACCGCGTGAATATGCCAGTCCCGACGTTTACACCACCGGCGCCGTCGTTCGACCCCATGAAGATGCTGTCGCCCGTGCCGAGGTAAACGAGTGGGTCGCCGCTGACGAACTTACCCAGCATGATCGGGAGCAGCTGAGAGGCGCCCGACATTGTAAACCCTGCCGTAGGGTTGGTGCCTTCCCAAACAACAGCGCCAGGCGATGCCAGATTGGCCGGCTGGCGCACTGCCGGATTGTAACAGAAGCCGCCTGTCGGCATGTCGTTATCGAGAGGTGGCCGGGCAGTCCCGTCGAACCTGCCGCAAACTCGGCGACGCCCTTGAATCGAATCACGGTGCCGACATCAAGCTGCGTGCGGTTAAACGCTGCAGCCAGCACGGCGTTCGAAACGAGATCAACTTCTCCGTCAGCTACGGTGATGGGATAAGGACGATTAGGGAATGTGATCGGGACAACAATCTGGTTGACCACGTCTTCTGCATACATCTGATACAACGTGAAGCCGTTGCCGATAGGCTTCCCGGTACCCTGTTCGATGTAGGCGCAATCGATACGCGCACGGATTTCTGACATCGCTCCAGAGCCGATCATATGATCGACAGAGATCAAGGATGCCCAAGTGCTCGTCTGCGTCGTGAGGGGGCGGCCGATGGTGTTGGGGAAGCGATTGCGCGGCGACGCGAAACGCAGAACGCCGGTCGAGCCTGTGCTCGATGACGTGACGGTGAGCGTGCCACTCGCGCTCGTCGCGCGATGCGGTGTGCCGCCAAGTTCGCGGTCGACATATTCACCCGTAAGCGCGGACTGTCGTGTCATTGCCCCTGATGATGCAGTGATACACGAGTGCGATCACCAAACGGCCATCGTTCGGCGTCACTGATGGCGTGACACCGGCCGGGACGTTGGAGATGGCAGATAGAGGTGGCCCCGGTTGTCTGAACAGGCTCGCGGTCTGGATAAGTGGATCGCCGCTGGTTGATCATGCCGCTGCGAGAAGCGGCTGGTCGAAGTATACCTGGTCCGGTGTCCTGGTACCAAGGGCTGAATGTGGCCGGATGCTGTTATAAAATGCAAAGTATCGGCCGATGCCGGCGCGTGCTTCCGGGACTGAGGTGTATGCGTTGAGGTACACGTCCTCGTATTTCACCGAGCGCCAGAGGCGCTCCACGAACACGTTGTCGCGCCAGCAACCCTTTCCATCCATGCTAATGGCGATCTTCTCTCGGTGAAGGACAGCGGTGAAAGCCGCACTGGTAAATTGCGAGCCCTGGTCGCTGTTGAAGATCGTAGGCTTGCCATAACGGGCGAGCGCTTCCTCCAGTGCCTCGATACAAAAACGCGACATCCATTGAGATCGACACCCGCCAAGCCAGCACCCGCCGGGTAAACCAATCGACGATAGCGACCAGATAGACGAAACCGCGCGCCATGGGCACATACGTGATATCGGTCGCCCAAACTTGGTTCGGCCGCGTCACCGCCAGCTTGCGCAGCAGATAGGGATAGATCTTGTGACCCGTCGCCGGTTTCGACGTGTTCGGACGGCGGTAGATCGCCTCTAGCCCCATCCGCTTCATCAGCGTCGCAACATGCCGTCGTCCGATGCTCACATCCTCCTGACGGAGCAGATCGCGCAGCATCCGGCTCCCGGCGAACGGATAGAGCAGATGAAGTTCGTCGATCCGGCGCATGATCGCCAGGTCAGCCGAGGATACAGGCCGCGGAAGATAGTAGATGCTGCCGCGGCTGATCTCGAGCTGCTGCGCCTGATGGGTCAGCGGCAACTCATGGTCACGGTCGATCATCGCTTTGCGCTCGGCAACAGACCGGCCTTCCCGAGCGCACCGGCCAAAAATCGTTCGCCAGCGTCAGCTCACCAATCTTGGCGTGCAGCACGGTTATATCGACCGCTGGTTCGCTCGCTGCCGGAACCGCTCCGAACACGTCTGCCGCCCCCTCCAGCAGCTTGGACCGCCACTGGTTGATGAGGTTCGGGTGCACCTCATACTCCTGCGCCAGCTCGGCCAGCGTCTTCTCACCCTTCACAGCAGCCAGCGCCACCTTGGCCTTGAATGCCGGACTGTGGTTCCGGCGGGGTCGCTTGCTCATCTTGCTTCCTCTTCGCGGCCAGCATGGCCGCTGTCAGATCGGCAATCCACTTATCCCCGCTGTTCAGATTCCTAGAACCACCTCTATCCTCTCTCGGTTTCCCGATCAACGGCCGCACGAAGCGCCCAACCATCGCCTAAAGCGGCGTTGTAAGCCCCCTGAACCTCAAAGCGGTGCCTATTGCCCGCACGGATCGTCACGTAGCCTTCGGCCGCGTCCGGATCGGGCGCCTTGGTGACGATTGCCAGTGCTCCGGAAATTGCATTGCGACCGAACAGGAACACCTGCGGCCCGCGTAGCGCCTCAACGCGTTCCAAATCATAGGCGGTGGTGATCACCGAACCTGTCCGACCTTGGTGAACGCCGTCTCGAAAAATTCCAATCGAGGGGTCGCCACCAAGCCCGTAGTCGTTTGAAACGATGCCGCGAATGGCGATGCCGTCGACGAAGTTGTTCTCTGCGAAGCCGGAAAAACCGGGCGTGTACCGTATAACTGCCTTGGTGTCACCCAAATCCGCTGCGTCGAAGCCTTTTCCGGACAAGGAAGTGATCGCGGCCGGTACGTCTATTTGACGCTCCGATCGACGCTGTGCGGTCACGATGATGTCGCTTGGTTCGTCGACGTCAATTCGTGGTGCGGGAAGCTGGGCAGATGACGTGGTCGAAATCGATCCGGCCAACATCGCACCGGCCACTAGTCCCGAGGGCAAGATTTGTAAGATACGAATTGCTATTTTGCCACGCGCAGCGAGGCTACCGGATCGACGGTGAACCCCTGGGATACAAGTGTGTTCAATTCTCGTATGTGGTCAGTTGCTTTGATAGGTGGAAGCGCTCGTCCGTAGAGCCACCCCTGGAACTGATAGCAACCGAGCGCCTGAAGGATCCGCGCCTCGCTTAGGTGCTCGACGCCTTCGGCCACCACTTCGATGCCGAGTGCGCGGCCAACGTCGATGACGGCTTTCACCAGGGAGGCAGAGCGCGAGTCCTGCAGCTTGCCGTTGCAGATGAAGCTGCGGTCTATCTTGAGTTTGTCGAAGGTAAAGTCTTGGAGGTAACTTAGGCTTGAATAGCCCGTTCCAAAGTCGTCAAGACCAATCTTGAAGCCCATAGCTCGGATGGCGTCAAAAGTTTTCCGGGTATCAACAGTTGAATTAAGAAGAAGACCCTCCGTTATCTCGAACATTATGTGCGCGGGGTCAGCGCCGCTTATGCGTAGTTCGCGACTAAGGGTGTTGATCAGGCCAGCGGTGCTAATCTGCAGCGGTGACAGGTTGATAGAAACCCATAGTCCCGGCCACCGCAGGGAATCACGGAAGGCCTGCGAGATGATCCAGTCCCCAAGTATGGGCATCAGTCCCGCTCGCTCGGCGATCGGGATGAATTCTGCTGGCGGCATCGCTGCCGCATCGTCCGCCGGCCAGCGCAGCAGGGCTTCCATGCCGCAGACGCAGGCGCTGCGGATATCGACGATGGGTTGGTAGTGGAGTTCGAAGCGGCTGGCTTCGAGCGCATTCTGAATCCGCGTTTCACGTTCCTTCTGCACAACGATCTGGTCGTGCATGCCGCGGTGATACACTGCGCAACGCGCGCGGCCGCCATCCTTGGCCTCGTACAGGCCAATATCAGCGTTGCGCAGCAACTCGCTGCTTGCGCGGCCGTGATCTGGTGCAATCGCAATACCGACCGATACGCCAATGCGTGACGGCTTTCCTGCAAGATCGAAAGGCTCTGCGAAAGCGCGTTGTATGCGATTTCCAAAGTCCTCTACCGATAGCCACTTTTCCGCATGCACCAGAGCAAACTCGTCGCCGCCGAAGCGCGAGACGAGAACACTGTCCGGGAAACCATTTCGCAATCGTTTGGCGACGGTCTTGATGAGAACATCGCCGACCTCGTGGCCCCACGTGTCATTGACGGTCTTGAAGTTATCGATGTCGCAAAATGCTACCATTGCGGGATTTGAGTCAATCAGGTGGGGAGCAAGCAATTTGTTGAAATGTTGCATGAAGAGACGACGATTGGGAAGCGAAGATAGCGGATCAAAGTTGGCAAGGAAACTTGCCTCTCGCTCTTTGTCAATCAGCGAGATTGTCATTTTCTGCATTCGGCGGAACGTTGCGACTAGCAGAAATGCGGCGATCGCGGTAACGATGACAAAGAGCGGCAAGACGTATTGTAAGAGGATCCGGCCTGGTCGGCGGGAGGCCCATACAAGTTGGACGATCGGTTGGCCCTTATCATCTGTTAGAATATATGTGCCCGAATATTTATGCGAGGACCTTAGCGGTCTTACATGAAGCCCGTTGATCAGCAACGTGTCGGCATAGGTCTGAATGCGCTGCTCATTGATTTTGACGGCGCTGACGATCAAATGCGGCCGCTGCCGCAAGACCACACGTTCAGTGACTGGCACGATCGTCATGACCGTTAGGATCACAGCCTCGCCGGCATCCCCGATGATATGCGAACTCCAACGGCCACGCGAGTTGCTGCCGAGGGAGCCAGGGTACGCTCCACGATGTGTCTCAATGTTCGCGTCGCGTATGCGGCGACCGTCCTCTTTGCCGCTGCGCACGATCCTGACCAGTTCTGCTAATTCGCCGCCGTAAGGTTGAAGCGAAGAGGGGGGAAGCTGCCGACCGCCTTCGTAACCGTAGATTGGCTTGTTATCCTGATCGAGTATCCAGACGGCATCGTGTCCGTTCACCTTGCTGAGATATTGACCGATTTCATTGTTAAACCAGTCAACATCCATAACCGATGTCGTGGTCTTCTCGGCCGCGACGTCCCAAAATGCGATACTCTGAATTTCGTTTAAGGCTTCCACCACGTCTTGGCTGACAGCATTGTCAATTAGCTGCCTTTGCGTGTTCAGTGCATCGGAATTCATTGAGAGTCCGGCAAGCAAGATCGCAAGGATCCCGGCGAGAGCCAGGCATAACACGACGCTTGCAACGGTTGCAGTGGGCTTCACATGACGGGGCATACTTATCGTTGGAGGAACGTATGTCATACCCGATCGGCCTTCTTGTCCGCCTCCACTAGAAATCATAGGCCAATAGTGTTTCAACACCGTTTGAGCCTATGGTTAGCATATGCTTTACAGGCGGTTAAGAGGCATGTGTGGTCTGAACCGCGGGCCCGAGCCAATCAAGTGGCTGACCGATAACGGCAGCTGCTACACAGCTCGCATCACGCGTGCGTTCGCGGTTGCTGACAACGCCGATCTACGAGATGCAGAAGCGCGTGGCAGTGTTAGCAGGGCGTTCAGCAAAGTGGACTATGGCGGCGGCATGCCCATCACCGATTCAGACAATCGCGCCGAACTGATCGAAACCATCCATCAGCCTTGGAAGGCAACGCTAGGTGAATGCCTGCGACGCTGGAACGGACTCGATCCACTTAGGCGTACGCAAAGCTATCTGGTGATTGAGGAGAACAGCGGTAATAGGCTGACGCTGAATGCAGCTATGATCGCTATCATGGCTGAACGCCTGGTGGCTTGACGCCTATCGGGGGTCGCTCAGCGAGATTTGGCTCTCGCCGCACGATCGTTATCGGGAACCTTCACTATTTCGCGCGCGACCGTGCCGGATCCACTCCGCTTGGCAGCGCGCGGTGCCGAGGACACGATCGCCGGCATCCGTGCGCGGCTCATCGCGACTTACTCAGCCAATAGATGATGCGTGCGTTGATAAACCCCGGTTGCTCAATATGCAGCAGGAGGATTGCAGCTGCAGGTGTTATATTTGCTGTCAGAAGCCGGCACGCTAGCGGCTCAAACGCCTATTAGGCGACGCAAAACGCACGATAGTCGCCAGCCGGGGTTGGCGACGGCGTTTTTCGACGATCGAGACGGTACAATCGGAAATCACCTGTTTGTCGAGCATCCGAGAAAGCGACAGCGTTTTCCGCCACCTATTATGCCAAGCGATTGATAATCGGACAATCCGGCCGATCATCACCGTGACACGCTTGAGCAAGATGGATCAGCGATCGTTGCATAATTTCCAGAGCGCGGGCTTTACGACCCAGCTCGGCAGCGCGAGACTCGGCCAGCGCCTTCACTTCTGCGCTCGATCGCCCCTGATCGGACCACAGCCCGAGCAGCGTACGGATTTCCTCGATCGGAAAGCCCAGGTCGCGGGCATTGGCGATGAAGCGAAGGCGATGAACGTCGCTATCGGTATAGTCCCGGTAGGTGCCGCGTCGAACTGGCGCGGGCACTAGGCCAATCTTCTCGTAATGGCGGATCATCCGCTGCGAGACGCCGCTGGCACCCGATGCCGTTCCGATGTTCATAGCTTCACCGTGTTCAGCCGCAGTGCGTTGAGGACCACGGTAAAGGACGAGAGCGCCATCGCTGCGCCGGCAAGCATCGGCGAGAGCAGAATGCCCGCCACGGGGTAGAGCACTCCGGCCGCGACCGGCACGCCGATACCGTTGAACAGGAAGGAGAAGAACAGATTCTGCCGGATATTTCGCATGGTCGCCTGCGCGAGCTTGCGCGCTCGCACGATCGCCGAAAGATCGCCGCGCGTGAGCGTCATCCCGGCGCTTTCGATCGCCACGTCCGTTCCCGTGCCCATCGCCAGGCCTACGTCCGCAGCTGCCAGCGCTGGAGCGTCGTTGATGCCATCACCGGCCATCGCAACTTTGGCACCGGACGCTTTCAGCTCGCCGATGATACTCGCCTTATCTTCAGGGAGCAGACCGGCGCGCACGTCGTCGAGCCCGCCAACCGCGCGAGCGACCGCATCGGCGGTCGTTTGGTTGTCACCAGTCAGCATGATGACGCGGAGCCCTTGTTGGCGAAGCGCGGCGATTGCCTCACTGGCATTGGCGCGAACCGGATCGGCGACCGCGAGCAGGCCGGCAAGAGCGCCATCGATCGCCACTAGAATGACGCCTGCACCGTCGCCGCGATGACGATTGGCGGCTTCATCGACCGGCTTAGGATCAACGCCGACCCGGTTCATTTGCGCGGCGTTCCCGATCACGACCGACCGACCGTCCACCGTGGCGCTGACACCCAGACCAGTTTGCGAGACGAAATCGGCGACCGTCCCGAGCTGCAATTCGCGTTCTTTAGCGGCGACGACGATCGCGTGGGCGAGAGGGTGTTCGGATTGCCCTTCAACTGCAGCGGCAAGGGCAAGCAGGTCGTCTTCATCGACGGCACCGACCGTCTCGACCGCGATCAGCGACGGTTTGCCTTCCGTGAGCGTGCCCGTCTTGTCGATGACCAGCGTATCGACCTTTTCGAGGCTCTGTAGCGCTTCGGCATTTTTGACCAGAACGCCAGCCTGGGCCCCGCGGCCCGTCCCAACCATGATCGACATGGGAGTAGCGAGACCGAGCGCACAGGGACAGGCGATGACCAGCACCGCAATGGCGTTGAGCAACGCGTGACCCATCCGCGGCTCCGGCCCGACCAACGACCACACCATGAAGGTCGCGATAGAAACGAGAACGACCAGAGGTACGAACCAACCCGATACCCGATCGGCGACCGCCTGGATTGGAGCACGGCTGCGCTGCGCATCGGCGACCATGCGGACGATGCGGGCGAGCATCGTATCCGAGCCGACAGCGCGGGCTTCCACGACCAAGCTTCCTGTGCCGTTGACTGTGCCCCCGGTGACGGTCGCCTCGACTTCCTTGAGGACTGGTGCGGGTTCGCCGGTGAGCATGGATTCATCGACCGAGGAACGGCCCTCGATCACCACGCCGTCAACGGGGATCGCATCCCCAGGGCGAACCCGCAGCCGATCGCCGGTTGCCACATCAGCAAGGCTGACTTCCTCTTCTGAGCCGTCCGACCGGACCCGACGCGCAGTCTTGGGGGCAAGATCCATGAGGGCACGTATCGCGCGTCCCGTTGCCGCCCTTGCGCGCAGTTCGAGAACTTGTCCGAGCAGCACCAGCGCCACCACGACGCCAGCGGCTTCGTAGTAAACCGGGACTACGCCCCCGTGCATTCGGAACGTCGGGGGGAAGATGCCCGGCGCAACCGTCGCGACTAAGCTGTAAAGGAAGGCAGCACCGACCCCGATCAAGATCAGCGTGAACATATTGAGATGGCGAGTGCGAAGCGATATCCACCCCCGCTGAAAAAACGGCAAGCCCGCCCACAACACAATCGGTGCGGTGAGCGCGAGCTGTATCCAAGGCGAAGCGGTAGAGCTGGCAACATGGACGCCGAGCATTTCGGCAACCATCGAGATCGCCAGCAGCGGCACGGCGAGCACGCCCGCTACCCATAGCCGGCGCGTGAAATCGACCAGCTCAGGATTAGGCTCATCGTCGAGCGACGGCTCTTCCGGTTCGAGTGCCATACCGCAAATCGGGCACGTTCCCGGTCCCTCCTGACGAATTTGCGGGTGCATCGGGCACGTCCAGATCGCCCCTGGTGTTGCCTTGGCTTCCGGTTTTGGCTTGTCGCCAAGATAGGCGTCAGGTTTGGCGACAAACTTGGTCCGGCATCCGGCGCTGCAAAAATGATAGGATTGGCCGGCGTGCTCGGCGTGATGCGCCGTTTTCGCCGAATCGATCGTCATTCCGCACACGGGGTCCGTGACTGTCGCCGCGCCGTCAGCGGCCTTATCGCCGGCGCAGCACGTAGCTGATCCGGCGGTTTGTTCTGCCGTCACTGGCGTGCCCGAGCAGCAGGTCGAGGGCGTAACAGCCGCCTCAACCGCTGGCTTTGCCGAGCAGCCGCAACGCCCGGCATGGGACTGGAAATGAGGGTCGTTCATGACGTGAAACTCCTTCGACCCAAGGGTATGTAGGGTCTAACACCATGTCAGGGTCAAGGCCCGTTGCCGGCTATTCGCGATACCGTCCGAAAACACCGGTGGGTTCAACGGGTCGCCGCAACACGCTCGGCGAACATTTCAGCCGGTGTCTGATACATCAAGGTCTTTCTGGGGCGCTCGTTGAGCTGGCGAGCGATGGCGCTGAGTTTGGCCTGGCTGTGGAGCGACAGATCCGTTCCCTTGGGCAGATATTGGCGCAGCAGGCGATTGGTGTTCTCGTTGGTACCGCGCTGCCACGGGCTTTGCGGATCGCAAAAATAGACGTCGACCTCGGTCGCCAGGGTGAAGCGCTTGTGATCGGCAAGTTCCTTGCCGCGATCCCAGGTCAGCGACTGATAGAGCTCGCGAGGCAGTTTGCGCGCCTGCTTGATCAGGGCCGAGACGACGCTGGCGGTCTCCTTGTTCGCCACCTTGGCCAGGATCACATAGCGTGACTGGCGTTCGACCAGCGTCACGATATGGCTGTTTCGCGTGCCCGAGATGAGATCGCCCTCCCAATGTCCGGGCACGGCGCGGTCCTCGACTGACGCCGGCCGTTC
The DNA here is from genome assembly GCF_000783375.1 of Sphingomonas sp. Ant20. Classification (NCBI taxonomy): domain Bacteria; kingdom Pseudomonadati; phylum Pseudomonadota; class Alphaproteobacteria; order Sphingomonadales; family Sphingomonadaceae; genus Sphingomonas; species Sphingomonas sp. Ant20. The sequence continues at coordinate 306 of NZ_JRVI01000277.1, read as the reverse complement.
GCTGATCGATATCGCATCTTTGATCTGGCCAAGCCCGTCACGCTTCAGGCTGGCGTGGCGCGAGCGGCGGATCGTGCGCTTCGCCCGGAGATGCTCGAGCAGCTCCTTCTTCAGGACGCCACGCGCCTGGATGAACAGGCTTTTGTAGATCGTCTCGTGTGACACGCGGTGCTGCTCTTCGTCCGGAAAGCTGCGCTTGAGCCAGCCAGCGATCTGCTCGGGCGACCAGCTGCGGCGCAGCTTGCGTGATACTGTTCGGCGTAAGTGGGATGGCAAGCCAGCTTGCACGGCTTGGGGCGCAGCGCG